>JANNFZ010000157.1:0-20658 GCA_031380375.1 Hyphomicrobiales bacterium | reverse complement strand
ACCACTTCATTGAGCGGCAGGTCATAGACCACCATGGCGCGGGAACCGGCATAGGTCAGCTGCTTCTGGCGGCCGCGGCGGTCCTCGCAGAGCTTGAGGACGGAACCCAGATAGTCATCGGGCACAAAGATCGTTGCCTCGATCCACGGTTCTTCCATTGTGAGAATGGTGCCGACATCGGGCATGTCGGCAGGATTGTGCATGTCGACATGGCTGCCGTCGCGCAGGTTGATCTTGTAAATGACCGAAGGTGCCGTGGTGATGATCTCGACGTTGAATTCCCGTTCGATCCGTTCACGGATGATTTCAAGATGCAGAAGCCCGAGAAACCCGCAGCGGAAGCCAAAGCCAAGGGCCGCAGAGGTTTCCATTTCATAGGAGAAACTGGCATCATTGAGACGGAGCCTGCCCATGGCCTCGCGCAGATCCTCGAATTTCGAGGCGTCGACAGGGAAAAATCCGGCAAAGACCACCGATTGCGCTTCCTTGAAATCGGGGAGCGCTTGCGCAGTCGGATTGCGGTCATCGGTGATGGTATCGCCAACACGGGTGTCGGCCACTTCTTTGATGGCGGCGGTAAAGAACCCGATCTCGCCTGGCCCCAGACTTTCGACAACTTCCTTCTTGGGCCGCGACACACCAACGCGCTCGATCTGATAGAGCCCCCCCGTCCCCATCATCCTGACCCGCATACCCTTCTTCAATTCACCATCGATGATGCGAACCAACACGACAACGCCCAGATAGGCATCATACCAACTGTCAACGAGCAGCGCCTTCAAGGGCCTGGTGCGGTCACCCTTGGGAGCGGGCAGCCGCGTGACGATGGCTTCCAACACATCGGGAACGCCAAACCCGGTCTTTGCCGAAATCAACACCGCTTCAGAGGCATCAATGCCGATCACGTCTTCGATCTGCTGGCGGATGCGCTCAGGCTCGGCAGCGGGCAAGTCGACCTTGTTGAGGACCGGCACAATCTCGTGGTTGTTGTTGATGGCCTGATAGACATTGGCAAGCGTCTGGGCTTCCACGCCCTGGCTCGCATCAACCACCAGCAACGAGCCTTCACAGGCCGCCAGCGAGCGCGAGACTTCATAGGCGAAGTCGACATGGCCCGGCGTGTCGATGAGGTTCAGCACATAGTCGTGCCCGTCCTTGGCCTTGTAGTCGAGGCGCACGGTATTGGCCTTGATGGTGATGCCGCGCTCGCGCTCAAGGTCCATGGAATCGAGGATCTGGTCCATCATCTCGCGGTCGGAAACAGCGCCACAAAGCTGGATCAAACGGTCGGCGAGGGTCGATTTGCCATGGTCAATATGGGCGACGATGGAGAAATTGCGGATGTACTTGGTTTCTATCATTTGCGGCGCTGTTTGGCAGGGCAGCGCGGGTCGGTCAATCCTGACGTTTCAGCACAGCTTGCAGTACGTCCTTGACACCGATGGCACCGGCGAAGCTGTTGTCGTCGTTGAACAGGGCCACGGGTGCGGTTTCGGAACGGTGCATGGCCAGCATGACGGTTTTGAGCGGTGTTCCGGGGGTGGCCCAGAAGACAGGCTTTGCGCCAGACGCCACGGTTTTTTCGGCCTCGGCACAGGACACCCAGGCGGCGGCCATGCCATCGCGTTCAACAACGCTCACCCTATTGTCCTTGCCAAGCTTGAAGCGTGTGGTGTGGCGGCGGTCGAGCCAGATCCAGCCGCCCTTGTCTTTTTCCAGCTCGTGGGGGCCGCGCATGACATTCCACGCCGTCAGCACCGACAGCGGATTCACGTTGGCGATGAAATCCCTGACATAGTCGTTGGCAGGGCGGAGCACGATATCCTCAGGCCGGCCAGACTGCACGATGTGGCCGCCCTCCATGATGGTGATGGTGTTGCCGAGCTTCAGGGCCTCTTCGAGGTCGTGGCTCACGAAGATGATGGTTTTCTTCAATTCTTTTTGCAGTTGCAGCAATTCATCCTGCAGCTTGGTGCGGATCAGCGGATCAAGCGCCGAGAAAGGTTCGTCCATCAGCAGGATCGGCGCTTCTGTGGCAAAGGCGCGGGCCAGCCCCACGCGCTGTTGCATGCCGCCCGACAATTCATGGACCTGTTTTTCGGCCCATTGGTCAAGGCCCACAAGTTTCAACTGCTTGTCGACCTTGGCATTGCGCTCGTCTTCGGGAAGGCCTGCCAGTTCGAGACCGAAGCCGACATTTTCGCGGACCGAGCGCCACGGCAGCAGGGCAAATTGCTGAAACACCATGGCCACGGTTTTCTGGCGGATCTGGCGGAGCTGGTCTTCACTGCACGACACCACATCGACAGGCTTGCCCTGGTGACTGACAGTGATGACACCGCGGGTCACAGTATTGAGGCCATTGACGGCACGCAACAAAGTGGACTTGCCGGAGCCCGAGAGGCCCATGAGCACGCTGATCTCGCCTTCGCGCACAACGAGGCTGGCACCTGCGGCACCGAGAACAGCACCCGTGCTTGCAAGGATTTCAGAGCGGCTTTTGCCCGCGTCGAGCATAGTTACGGCGGCACCGGATTTGTCTCCGAAGAGAATATCAACCTTCTTGAATTCGACAGCCGTGGTCATTTCTTGGCTCCCGACTTTATCGAAAGCACACGGTCAAGGATGATAGCGAGGATGACGATGGCCAGCCCTGCTTCAATACCCAAGGGAATGTTGCGGTTGTTAAGCGCCCGGTTGACGGGATTGCCGAGCGAGGGCGCGCCAATCAGGGTTGCGATCACCACCATGGACAGGGACAGCATGATGCATTGCGTGAGGCCCGCCATGATGGCCGGCATGGCGGCGGGAAGTTCGACCTTCCAAAGCAATTGCCGCTTTGTGGCGCCAAAGGCTTCGCCTGCCTCCAGCATGGGCTTTGGCACCGACGTGAGCCCCAGATAGGTCATGCGCACTGGTGCCGGCATCGCAGAGATGATGGTGACGATGAGGGCGGGTGCTGCACCAAGCCCAAAGAGAATGAGAATGGGGATGAGATAAACAAAGGTCGGCATGGTCTGCATGAGATCAAGAACGGGCTGCAGCGCAGCCCACGCCTTTGGTTTGTGGGCGGCCCAGATGCCCAGTGGCACGCCAATCGCCATAGAGAGTGCAGTTGCATATAGCACCAACACGAGGGTCTGAACGGTTTCCTTCCAGAGGCCCTGGTTGATGATGAAGAGAAGGCCTGCGAGAACCGCAAGCGCCAGGTATTTGCGCCTCTGGATGAAATAGGCGGCAATGGCCAGTGCCACGGCGAGCAGCACTGGCGGGCATTGCAGCAACAACCAGGTGGTGGTCTCGACGATCCAGTTGAGGCTGTTCTTGATGCCGTCAAA
Organism: Hyphomicrobiales bacterium; assembly: GCA_031380375.1. Classification (GTDB taxonomy): domain Bacteria; phylum Pseudomonadota; class Alphaproteobacteria; order Rhizobiales; family Aestuariivirgaceae; genus Aestuariivirga. The sequence goes on along the minus strand of JANNFZ010000157.1, from coordinate 17,320 downwards.
GAGCCATTCGAAATAGGTGATGATCAAATCAATGAGGGACTTGCCCCAGGCGCCGACGGGAATTTTCCAGCTGGCAACGAATTTCGAAAGCGGATCAATCATCGCGAACCGTCACCTTGCACCGCTGGAAGCGTTTGCCCTCTTCCCCGCAAGGAAGAGGGCTGATCATTTTACTGAATGACGGTCTTTACAGCAGCCATGGCATCGCCACCGTCAAAAGCAGTGACGCCGTCAAGCCATTTGCCGATCGAATCGGGATTGGCCTTGATCCACTCCATGGCCACCTGCTTTGGATCCTTGCCGTCCTTCAACACCGGCGCCATCATCTCACCTTCCATCTTGAGGTCGAACTTGAGGTTCGAGATGAGCTTGCCGGCATTGGGGCATTCGCCAAGATAGCCGGCACGGACATTGGTGTGCACAGTGGCGGGGCCAAAGCCGTATTCCGCCACGCCATCGAGATAGTGGATCTTCATGTCGCCCATGATGGGATGCGGTGTCCAGCCGAGGAACATGATCCAGTCATTGTTCTTCATGGCTTTCTCGGCTTCGGTCAACATGCCAGCTTCCGAGCTTTCCACCAGTTCATAGCCCGCGAGGTTGTTCTTGGGATCGGCAATCATGGTCTGGATGATGCGGTTGCCGTCATTGCCTGATTCAATGCCATAGAACTTGCCGTTAAATTTGTCCTTGTTGGCGGCGAGATCGGCAATCGACTTCACACCTGCATCGGCCACATATTGCGGCACCACCACGCCATAGCCTGCCCCTTCAAGATTGGGCGGCAATTGCTCAACTGATTTGTCCTCGAGATAGGGTGTTACGTCGGCGGTCATCGACGGCATCCAATTGCCGAGGAACACATCAATGTCCTTGTTCTTGAGCGAGGCATAGGTGACGGGCACCGAAAGGGTCTTCACTTCCGAACTATAGCCCAGGCCATCGAAAAGGATCGAGGCAATGCCGGTGATGACCTGAATGTCGGTCCAGCCCACGTCGGCAAAGCGCACGGCCTTGCAGCTTTCGGCATCGCCGGCCTGTGCCGCTGTGGCAAAAAGCGCCGACAGTGCTGTGGCGGCAAGCATGGTTTTGGCAAAACGCATTGTTTTTCTCCCTGTGTTTAGGTGGCATTTCAATGCCTTGTCGGTGCCACCTGATGGCCCAAAGTTAAGCGCCCTTGGCCCCAAGGCGTCAAGGTGCAATGCGGCATCCGCGTATCCTGCGACGACGCTTAACCTCGGTACGGTTTTCAGCCATAAACGACCAAACACAAAGGGGTTGGCATGCGAAAGATCAAATGGGGCATCATTTCTACGGCCAATATCGGGGTCGCAAAAGTCCTGCCGGGTATGCTGAAGAGCGATCAGCTGGAGATTGTGGCCATTTCTTCGCGCAATCTCGCAACAGCCAAGGCCTGGGCGGCAAAGCTTGGCATTGCGCGCGCCTATGGTTCTTATGAGGCGATGCTGGCGGACCCCGAGATCGAGGCCGTCTACAATCCCCTGCCCAACCACCTGCATGTGCCGCTGACACTCGCTGCCGCAAAAGCCGGAAAACACGTGCTCTGTGAAAAGCCCATCGCCATCACGGCGAAGGAAGCGGCAAAGCTCAGGGCCGTTTCCAAAAAGACCCTGGTGGCCGAAGCCTTCATGGTGCGCCACGCCCTGCAATGGATTGAGGCCAGACGGCGTGTGAAAGCCGGCGAGATCGGCGAGGTGCGGGCCGTCCAGGTGATGTTCAGCTATTTCAACCGCGATCCCAAAAACGTCCGCAACATGGCCGGAATCGGCGGCGGCGGCATACTCGACATCGGCTGTTACCCAATCACCGTGTCGCGCTATATTTTTGGCAGCGATCCTTCCAGAGTGGCAGCGACGATTGATTATGATCCCAAATTCAAGACCGACCGATTGGCGGGTGGCCTTGCTGATTTCGGCAAGGGGCGGCATTTGAGTTTCACAATTTCAACGCAGCTGGCACCTTTCCAGCGCGTGCAGATCATGGGCACCAAGGGCCGAATCGAAATTGAAATTCCTTTTAACGCGCCACCCGATGTGCCCAACCGCATATTCGTCCAAGGCGAAGAAATGAATGTCGGGGAATGGCAAAGCTTTCCGGTTTCTGATCAATACATGCTTCAGGCCGAGGCCTTTGGCCGCGCCATCCGCAAGGAAGAGAGACTGGTCTGGGGAATTGAGGACGCCATCATGAACATGCGGATCATCGACTCCTTCTTCAAGGCAGGCAAAACCGGACGCTGGGAAAAGGTGTGATCGCCACACTCGACGATCACGACCAGGCGCTGATGGACGGGGCCCGCGGCCCCGCCATGAAGCTGGCCATGGAACTCGTGCTGCAGGCGGCGCGCATCATGGGTGCGGAGCGCCTCGTGCCCGTCAGCTACGCCCATATCGATGCCTGTTTTTACAACGGCCAGGCCCATGTGGATTTCGCGCAATACATGCTCGACCACGGTGCCACATTCTCGGTGCCGAGTTGGAGCAACAATGGCGTTGTGAGCCTCACCCATCCAGAGCTCTATGACGGCAATCCGGACCATGAAATGATTGACGGAGCCAGAAAACTCATGGCGCTCTATCAGGCCTTGGGCTGCAAACCTTCCTGGACCTGTGCACCCTATCAATTACCCAAAGGGCCAAAATTCGGCGATCATATTGTGGTCGGCGAAAGCAACGCCGTCACGTTTTTCAATTCAGTGCGCGGTGCCCGGACCAATAAATATGGCGACTATCTCGATGTCGCCTGCGCGCTTGTGGGAAAGGCCCCTTTCGCCGGATTGCATTGTGATGAAGGACGGCAGGCGGAACTGCTGTTTGATTGTTCAGGGCTTGCCGACGATTGGAAGCGGGAAGATGTTTTCTATCATCTGCTCGGCCATTATGTCGGGCGCGTGGCGGGCCGGCGCATCCCCGTGGTGACGGGGCTTTCACCGTTGGCAAGCGAAGACAATTTGAAAGCTTTGAGTGCGGCGGTGGCCGCTTCGGGTGGCGTAGAACTCTGGCATGGTGTTGGTGTCACACCCGAGGCACCAACGCTTGATCATGTTTTCAGCAACGGTCCGCGCCATGCCGTGATCAATGATGACCTGCGCGCCGCGCGCGACATGTTGTCGCCGGGGCGTGACGGCCCGCTCGATCTTGTGGCCCTGGGCACACCGCATTTTTCCGTGACGGAATTTGCCGAAGTGATGACATTGCTCGAAGGGCGGAAGGTCAAAAGCAATTTGCCGTTCATCATCACCACGAGCCGCTTCGTTCGTAGCTACATCAAGACCAAGGGCTGGCTCGCGGAGCTTGAGAGATCCGGCGCGACGGTGGTCGGCGATATTTGCAGCTACTATGCGCCAGGCATCGCCCAGGCCAAGGGCCGCGCCATGACCAATGCCGCGAAATGGGCCTATTACGCGCCGGGCATGCTGCCAGTGGAAGTGTGTTTCGGTTCCTTGCGGGAATGTGTGGAAAGTGCGGTGCGCGGCGAAGTGTGGCGTGATGCAAAGCTCTGGGACGGGCTACGATGATCCGGGGCCGCATTCTCAATGCCGGTGCCGCAAGCGGACCAACACTGGTGCTGACCGAACCCGTGAGCTTCTGGGGTGCCTTTGATCCGCGGCTTGGTGAGATTGTCGATGTCCATCACCCCCAAAGGGGGCTGCCGATGGCGGGGAAAATCCTGCTGTTGCCGGAGACGCGGGGGTCAGGTGGAACACCCGGTGGCATCGCCGAAGCCATTCGCCGTCAAACAGGCCCCATTGGCATCATTCTGATCACACCCGATATCAACTTGGCCATCGGAGCGTCTGTGGCAGCCACGCTTTACGGTTACGCCTGTCCGGTATTGTCGGTAAATGAAACAGACTATGCCACACTTCTAAAACACCCTGCCCTCGCCATCAGTCTTGATGGTGTGATCAGTCCACAAGCTCGGCAATGAGACCGTTGAGGACGCGACGTCCACCTTGCGTGGCCATGAGGCGATCGTTGTGCAGTGAGACCAACCCCAGATTGGAAAGTGCCGAGATGCGGGTCGGGTCCATGGCGCGGCCCGCCAGGCTTTCATAGTCCGGGAGCGAAATGCCTTCGGCAATGCGCAGGCCCATGAGGACATATTCGCGGGCCTGCTCCCTTGGCGTCACGGTCTCGCTGCTAACGATGCCGCTTCCCCCTTGCAGGACCTTGGCGCGCCACGTCTCTGGATGCTTTTCGGTGATTAGGGCCAGGCGGTTGTCGCCGTCGCGCAATCGGCTGTGGGCACCGGGACCCACACCGGCATATTCGCCATAACGCCAATAGAGGAGATTGTGCGCACTCTCGTGGCCTTGGCGGGCGTGGTTTGAAATCTCGTAACAGGCAAGACCGTGCTTGGCTGTCAGTTCCTGCGTGACGTCATAGAGATCAGCGGCGAGATCATCATCAGGAACAGCAAGTTTTCCGGCTGCAAAGAGATCGGCAAAGCGTGTTTCAGGTTCGATGGTCAATTGATACAGTGACATGTGACCTTGCTGTTCGGTCAAGGCCAGGGACAACTCCTCGGTCCAATCTGCGCATGACTGGCCGGGCCTCGCATAGATCAGGTCAAAGGAGACGTGCGGAAAAATCTGCGCCGCGAGGCGAAAAGCTGCCAGCGCTTCACCGGGCGTGTGCTGGCGGCCGAGGGCGGCCAAATCTCTTTCGTTCAAGGATTGAACGCCGACCGAAACACGATTGACGCCGGCGCTGCGATAGCCGCGGAAATTTTCGGCTTCGACACTTGTTGGATTGGCTTCGAGTGTTACTTCCGCGTTTTCCGACACAGGCCAGAGCGAAGCAATGGCATCGAGTACATGGGCAACCGCCTTGGGTGGCATCAGCGATGGTGTGCCGCCGCCAAAGAAAATGCTTGAGACGGTTCGGCCCGGCGTGCGCTCACGCATCCACTTCAGTTCCTGCACGAGCGCATTCGCAAACGACATCTCGTCCACGGCCTCGTGACGGACATGGCTGTTGAAATCACAATAGGGGCATTTGGCCTTGCAGAAGGGCCAATGCACATAGATGCCGAAAGGCTCAGAAGAGATCATGAAGCAGTTTCTCGACGGCCCGGGCCCGGTGGGAAAGCGTGTTCTTTTTTTCGTGGGTCATTTCGCCAAAGGTTTGGGTTTCACCCTCGGGCACAAAGACCGGATCATAGCCATGACCAAGGACACCACGCGGCGGCCAGGCGAGATGACCGGGAACACGACCGACATAAATACGTTCGTGGCCGTCAGGCCAGAGAACACAGAGCGTCGCCACGAAGGAGGCTGTGCGCTGTTCGCGTGATGTGGCGTCCTTGGCGTGCAGCTTCTCTTCGACATTGCGCATGGCCATCATCCAGTCACGGGAAGGACCGGCCCAATCGGCGGTGTAAACGCCGGGTGCGCCATCGAGTGCATCAACGCAAAGACCTGAATCGTCTGCAATGGTGACCAGGCCTGACGCAGCCATGGCAGCGCCGGCCTTGATGCGGGCATTGCCTTCGAAGGTCGTTTCCGTTTCGGCAGGTTCGGCAAGCCCGAGTTCGCCGGCGCTGACAACGCTCACACCGAGGGGTGCGAGGATCTCGCGGAATTCATCGAACTTGCCCTTGTTATGGGTGGCGATGAGGATTTTTTCACCGCGCAGGGTTCGCGTCATGCAATGGCTTTCCTCTGCATCTCCACAAGCGTGTTGATGCCGCTGCGGGCAAGGTCGAGAAGTTGCAACAGCATGTCCTGCGAGAAGGGTTCGCCTTCCGCCGTCCCTTGCACTTCGACAATGCCGCCTTTGCCTGTCATGACAAAATTGGCATCGGTGCCAGCAGTTGAATCCTCAAGATAGTCGAGATCAAGCACCGCAGCGCCCTCGTGAATGCCACAGGAAATGGCGGCGACATGGTCCCTCAGAGGCCAGGTCTTGAACAGGCTGCGCGCCTCCATCACCTTCAGGCAATCGAAAAGGGCGATCCAGGCACCGGTGATCGAGGCGGTACGGGTGCCGCCATCGGCCTGCAACACGTCACAGTCGAGGGTGATCTGGCGTTCACCCAGGTCTTTGAGGTCAACGACAGCGCGCATGGAACGGCCAATGAGGCGCTGGATTTCCTGGGTGCGCCCCGATTGCTTGCCGGAAGCGGCTTCGCGGCGGGTGCGTTCATGGGTGGCCCGGGGCAGCATGCCATACTCCGCCGTGACCCAGCCTTTTCCCTGGCCCTTCAGCCACGGCGGCACCTTTTCGTCGAGCGAGGCCGTGACGAGCACATGGGTCTCGCCGAATTTGACTAGGCAGGAGCCTTCGGCATGTTTGGTGAAGCCGCGTGTGAATGAAATGTCGCGCAGTTGGTCTGGTTTTCGTCCCGATGGACGCATGATTGTGGCCTTTCTGGAGAATTGCTTGCGGGGCTTCTGCCAGACACATTGACCGGGGCCAAGCGGCTTCTTATCTAGGGGGCGATGTCCCTGTTGCCTCCCAAACCCCTGCTCGACGACAAGCGCGCCGGTCTTGCCAGCCTCGACCAGCGCTCGCGGGACATTTTCCGCAACCTGGTGGACACATATCTGGAGACCGGCGAGCCTGTGGGGTCACGCACCTTGTCGCGGAATTTCCCCGCGAGCCTGTCGCCTGCTTCCATTCGCAATGTGATGATGGATCTTGAGGAGTCAGGCCTCATCTATGCACCGCACACATCGGCGGGCCGCATGCCGACGGAACTGGGCCTCAGGTTTTTTGTCGATGCGTTGCTTGAATTGGGCTCCATCTCGCAGGATGAGCGGGCGCACATTGATGCCCAGGTCAAAGCCTCAAACCGCCAACGCCGTGTGGAAGATGTGCTGGGTGAAGCCTCGCTCATGCTCTCGGGGCTTTCGCAATGCGCGGGCGTCGTACTGACCCCGCGGCTCAACCAGCGTTTGAAGCATATTGAATTCGTCAACCTGTCGCCGGGCCGGGCGCTGGTTATTCTGGTGACCGAGGATGGCAATGTGGAAAACCGCATCATCGATGTGCCGCCAGGCCTTCCGGCCTCGGTTTTCATGCGCGCCACGAATTACCTGTCGGCTCTCGCACTTGGCAAAACCATGGGCGAGGTGCAGCGCTTGATCGCCTCCGAGATTGCCAAGCTCCGCCACGAACTCGACGAGACCTCGGCCAAGCTGGTGCAGGAGGGTCTTGCGGTGTGGGCAGGTGCTGATGATCCCGATTCCAAATCTTTGATTGTCAGGGGCCAGGCCAATCTTCTCGAAAACGCCCCGGCGGCGGCAGATCTCGACCGTATCCGCCGGCTCTTTGACGATATCGAAAACAAGCGCGAGCTTGTCGACCTTTTGGGCCTTGCTGAAAAGGCCGATGGTGTCAGGATTTTCATCGGTTCCGAGAACCGGCTTTTTTCCATGTCAGGCTCCTCGCTGGTGGCCGCACCCTTGCGCAATGACGAGGGCTTGATCGTTGGCGTGCTCGGTATCATCGGCCCGACCCGGCTCAATTATGCCCGCATCATTCCCATGGTCGATTATACAGCGAAAGCCGTGGGCCGCCTGATCTCTTGATTTTTGCGCCAAGCCCGCCGATATGCAACCCGGATTTCATTTTACATTCTGGAAGACACATGACCGAGACGACCCCCGAGGCCGAAACGCCGACCCCTGCCGAAGCGCTGGAAGCCGCCGCCGACGAACTTCTGGCAAATGCCGAAGACGATCCGCGCGATGCCGAGATTGCGGCGCTGAAGGACGAGGTGGCGGGGACCCGCGACCGCATGTTGCGGCTGGCTGCCGAGATGGACAATCTGCGCAAGCGCACCGAGCGCGAGAAGGCGGAAGCGACACTTTATGCGGCATCGAATTTCGCCCGTGATCTTCTGGGTGTGGCCGACAGCCTGTCGCGGGCCCTGGCCGCCATTCCGGCGGGCGAGCGCGATGTGATCGACGACGTGATGAAGAAATTTCTTGATGGTATGGAAATCACCGAGCGGGAATTACTCTCGGTGTTCCAGCGCCACAATATCCGCAAGCTTGAAACCGTCGGACAAAAATTCGATCCCAACCTGCACCAGGCGATGTTTGAAGTGCCGACGGACGAACAGCCGCCAGGCACTGTCACGCAGGAAATCCAGTCTGGCTATGCGGTGGGTGAGCGCTGCCTCAGACCTGCCCTTGTCGGCGTGGCGAAAGCGCCGGACTGACTTTCCACAGATTTTTGAACTGCGTCTCTGGACTTTGGAGGCGAACCCTTCTCAGGTCTGGCAGGTAAACTTTGCCATTTTCCGGGAGACGCGACATGGCCGACTATGTGACCGAAATTTACAAGGACAAGCGCGGTGAATTCCGCTGGCGGCGGACCGCCAGCAACGGCGAAATCGTTGGTGCCGCATCGGAAGGCTACAAGGCCCGGAAGGATTGCGAGGCCAATGCCAACCGCGACAGCGCGGGGGACAAATGGGAATTCTACAAGGACAAGCGTGGCGGCAACCGCTGGCGTTGCTTTTCACCTGCCAACAAGAAGCAGGTAGGCAAGGCGACAGAAGCCTTTTCATCGCCCGCCGCCTGCAAAAACAATGCGCGGATGAACGGCTATAAGGGCTAAACCCCTTCCGGTAATAAATCCTCTATCAGGAAAATAACGCTTGACACCGCGCGGTGTTTCGGGCATAAGCGTTCATGTTCCGGCTCTCCCCCGACAATAGCCTTGAGTCCATCAGGAAGGCGACGTCGGCGGCAGTTGAGTCCCCCTCGAAGAATATGCCTGTTTTATGAATGAAGGCGGCGCCCGGCCTTTCCTTGCATGCCGCCATCCCTTGTGTTACACACTGAACCATATGGTTCAGTATATTCAAACCCGCTTTGATGCATCATTCGCAGCGCTCTCGGACGCGACCCGACGCGGCGTCCTGGAGCAGCTCGGGCGCACTGACGCTTCAATCACGGAGCTTGCCTCGAGGTTCCACATGACCCTCACGGGCATGAAGAAGCATGTCGGCGTGTTGGAGCAGGCGGGGCTCGTCACCACGAAGAAGGTCGGGCGCGTCAGAACCTGCAAACTCGGCCTGCGCTGCCTGGAGGAAGAGGCCGCATGGCTCGAGAGCTACCGCCAGCTTTGGGAGGCACGTTTTGACGCGCTTGACAGGATTGTCGCGGAATTGAAACAGAAGGAGAAAGTCGATGGACGCAAGAACAGAAAGTGAGCCTGCCGCCATGAAGAACCACACGACGGTGGAACGAAAGTCCGAGCGTGAACTCGTCGTTAAGCGAAGCTTTGACGCCCCGGCGCGCATTGTGTTCGAGGCGTGGACCACGCCCGAACTGTTCAAGCAGTGGTGGGCGCCGAAGTCGATGGGCATGTTCCTGCGTTCCTGCGAAATGGATGTTCGTACCGGGGGCACGTACCGTCTGGCGTTCGGCCACGATGCATCAAACGCAATGGCATTCTTCGGCAGGTATGTCGAAGTGACACCGCACGCGCGCCTCGTCTGGACCAATGACGAAGGTGGTGATGATGGGCCCGTCACAACGGTGACCTTCGAGGAAAATGGGGACAAGACGCTGCTGACCTTCCGCGAGCTCTACCCCTCGAAGGAAGCTCTCGACGCCGCCGGCACAGGGGCGGCGGATGCCATGCCTGAACAGTTCGAGCAACTGGACGCGCTTCTCGTGACCCTCGGCGCGGGGCGGTCATGAAGTCGTCGATCGTGCGTTCAGCCGTCTAGAATACCGTACTGCCAGTCCATTCATAGTTGAGCCTGAGGCTGAGCATGTGTTCGACCTGTCGTTCGTCATCCCGCGAAAAGCTGTAGCCGCCAGCCACCGACCAAGTGCCGGATTCCGGCCTGTAGATCGCTGCAAGCTCCGCCAAATCTGCGTGGGTCTGTGGCGCATCAGCCAAGAGGTTCCACTGCCGTGACAGGCCCAGTGACCAGGTGACCGAACCGATCTCGAGAGCCGCAAGTGCCGTTGCAATGACGGCATTGCCCGGAGCACCTTCAAAGTGATTGAGGTAGGAAACCTCGCCCAGCCAGTACAGCGTGGCTTCGCCCAGGTCCATGTTGCCGTCGGCGGCTGCGAGAAATGCCAATTCGGGTTGTGGCTTCACATCGTCAGCCGCCTGCTCCTCGGTCTGTTCCCCGGCGCGCTGATAGCGAACCCCGGTGTGAAGCCCAAGACCGCCATCGTCATGGCAATCTTCGGCAGAAGCACCCCAACAACTGTCAAGCACCGCCGAAATTGACGATAGACCCTTGGTGTTGCCCGCTCCGCCATCACTCAATTGCGGCGGCGTGCGGTTGGTGAACAGCGCATGCGCCAAAAATGACCGGTCCATGGTGAAGGCCGATGCGTTAAGGCGGTGGCTGACGCCTGCAGTTTCAAAATCAAAGATGGCGGACAGGCCGATGCTGTCATCCACATCCACGTTGCCGGCGAGATCCGTGGCATGAATACCTTCACCCACCGCGGCTGCATAACTGAACAACGGCTCGAATTTGCCGACGCGCAGCGTCAAGGGATCGGACGACCATTGGACATAGAGCTCGCCGGCATAGAGGCCAAGATTTTCAAATGTTCTGTTTTGCCCTGGTTCCGGTTCGATCACCTGCTCGAGCCGTGAGACAGACACCAACCCCAGGTTTTCAGTGAAGGCAAAAAATGCTTCCGCCTCGAGGGCCGGCAAAAGGATGTTGCGGTCAAGCGCGCCATCAGTCGACGCGAAAATCCGGTCATCCTGCAATTCAAGTGTGACAGTCGATGACACGCAAGGTGCTGCGCAGTCCCCGGCCATCGCCGGGCCTGAAAATCCAGCGACAATGACGGCGGCAAACACGGCCTGGCGCATCGGCATTCACCCCTTAGGTCGCGATCAGTTTTGAATGAGTCATTCAAAACTGATGAAACGCGATCTGAAATTGAATTGGCGAGCACGTTTGTCACCTTTGGTCGGGTCGACCAAAGGTGATCGTGCTCTAGTACAGACAAGACACACATTGCCACTACGCCTGCAACCCGGAAAATCTTTCACGGGACCTGCCGTGTTGGCAAGTCCCGTTATTCGCTCTTTAATCCTGGCCGAATTTGACCAATTCGACACGGTTTTTTTCAACCAGGTGTTCAGACAGGACTTGGCCGCCCACGCCCGGGCAATAGTATTTGTGCTCTTTGGCGTTGGCCTCCAGGGGCGTGAATTCATAGACCTTGGTGCAGTTGTCAAAAGTGCCGGCCGCCACTTTCACGGTGATACCAATGGCCACGACCTCGGCCATGTCCTCGGCCTCGCCCTTCAAGAGTTCCATCCGGTAGCGGTCACCGACGACCTGTTTGGCCTTGATCCAGATGCCGGGGAGGGCGCCGTTTTCACCGCCAGTCCAGCTGCCTTCGTGGTCCTTGAACAGGCCGTTTTCATAGTTGTCGACGGTTTCACCGAAATACCAGACATTTCCTTGCCTGTCCTGGGCGAGATAGTCGTTGGTTTCCTCGCGCAGCTGGTTGTTGAGAAAGACGCGGTCATTGTAGATCAGCGTTTCAACACCCATGATCTTGCGGGTGTCCTTGCGGATGCGGATTTCCACACGCTCCTGGCCCTCGCTGGTCTTGGCTTCATAGACCATCAGTTTTCCGGGCGGCAGCGTGAACAGCGGATTGTTGATGGTGGTTGAAAAATCCGCAGGCGTGATTGTCGGATTGTAGGCTTCATCGGCCAGTGCGGCCGAACACGGCAATGCCGCCGCGAGGGCTAACATCAGTGTTGCATGTTTCATTTTCGTCTCCTGTCGATGTTGCGGACGACGCCTGCTGGTTGATTGGAGATGGGCGGCATCACAGCAGAACTACGAAGGCCGGCCGGAATGTCTTTCGGCCACGCTCAATCAAACTCCGAGATCCTGTCGGCGCGGAATGCGGCAGGGCCTGTTTGTTTGCCGATGATTGCGATGTCGCCCTCCGCCAAAGCCGATTCATCCAGCAGGACCGCCGCGCCAGATACATCCACTGTCCAGGTTCTGTTGTGAAAATCAAGCAGGGTGATCCAACCTTCACCGGCTGCGACCACGGTGCCGCCGAGAAAGCCTTCGGCGGGCCTGCTCCATTCCTCGAAGGGCACATGGGTGAATGCCCGATAGGCAGGCGACCATCCGGCAAGTCGCCTGTGCAGGTTGCCGCCCACGTCAAAGCCGTGCAAAAATCCGCCAGCCAAGAGACTGGCCCCAAGTGCCAGCGTTGCCAGACTTGGGGCCGAAAGGCGGAAACCGCGCCTTGTCCGGCGCAAGGCCAGAGCAGCACTGACCGTGAACAGGCCGAGCACCACCAGCCAGAGCAGCGGCAAAACGTAGAGGTAATCGTTGAAGCGGATATTGTCGAGGACGCGCCAGCCGCTGGCAAAATAATCCGACACAACGAAAAGCAGGATGGCATTGCTCAAGCCGCCGAAGGCGATCGCGGCCACAGCCAGCGTCCAGAAAACCGAGCGCCGCGCCAGGAAAACATAAGCTGGCCTTGGCAGGAGATTGCGTTTGGTGATGGTGGCGAGAATCTTTTTTTCAAAATCCGTCATGGTTTTTCGTCCCGGAATTCGAGGTCCTGGCGCAGGCGTTGGAGCCCGCGCCGCAAGAGCGTTGCCACCGTGCCAGGCGGCAATTGCAGGATGTCGGAAATTTCATCGTAACTTTGCTCTTCAAGGTAGCGCAGCGTGAGTATGTCGCGGTATTTCGGATCGAGCCGGTCAAGGGCGCGGCGCAGTTGCGCCGTTGCATGTTTGCGTCCGTGCAGGGATGCAGGGTCATCGGGATCAACAATCCTTTCGAGAATGGCATCGGCATCGTCCTGCGGCAGCGGCTGCGGGCCGGATTTTATTTTGCGCATATGACTGACCGCCTCATTGTGGGCGATGCGGTAGATCCACGGGCTGAAGGGCCGCAACGGATCGTAGTCATTGAGGTTCATGTAGGCCTTGATGAAAGCATTCTGCAGCACATCATCGGCAGACGCCGCCTCGCGCCCCAACAGCCGCCGCACATAGCGCCGCAAGGGAGCCTCAAAACGCCGGACAATGGCACCATAGGCATTGCGGCTGGACAGTGCCGCAAGGACAAGATCCCGGTCCTCGGCTTGCGTGTCATCCCAGTCCATGCCGGGCAATCCTGCGGGGTCCAGCCATGGTGGCAATACGCACCAAGATCGACCCTTCTTTCACGTCATGTTTTGTGCCGGGTGGCATGTGCAGGGCGAGGCAAACTATTATCGCGGCTTTGGTGGCTGTGACGCGGAGCCGGTCACCGGGACCATCGGCCAGCAGGTCGCCATACTGGGCCGGCGGATTGAGGACACAGAGCTTCATGCACGGCTTGAAGCCAAGCTTTTTCCAAAGCTGAGTGCCGGAGTAGCCCGCGGATATCATGTCCCAGCCTATCGCGTGCGACAGGCTGGGACAATGCGATGGTTTTGTTCAGGCGGCCAGGCGGACTGGCTCGGCGTTGCGTGCCGCCCTTGTGGCTTTGCCCCACCAGACGAGATCCTTGAGCATTTCAAGGGCTGACGGCTTGATGACACTGATGATGCTATCGAAGGGTTGCTTGCCCATGCCGGGATGAACCTTGACGAATTCGCTTCCGGCAATATGCACGCTGTTGCGGGTGCTCACCATATGCAGTTCAGAGGCGATGCCGCGCGCATGCTCAACGGCGCGGGCAGCCCCCATCATGCCATAGCCGACAAAGCCGATCGGCTTCTTGGTCCATTCCTTGTAGGCTTGGTCGAAGGCGTTTTTCAATGACGCAGGAACAGAGTGGTTGTATTCCGGTGTTACGACAATGAAGCCGTCGAAGGTGCCAAGCTTGTTCTGCCAAGCCACGGCGCGCGGGTCGGCACTTGGCATCCAGGCGTTTGAGGCCGCTTCATTGAACAACGGCAGGTCGAAGCTCTTGAGGTCGACGAGTTCGGCATCAATCTCCGGATTGGCCTTGGCGAGTTCGTAAATCCATTGGGCGGGCACGTGCCCAAAGCGTGTGGCGCGGGTTGTCGCGATAATGACGCCAATTTTCAGTTTCGACATGGGTATCTCCAAAAATATGCAAGGGAAAAGGAAAGTTCCGTGGAACGGTGATGTTCCGCCTGCCAGATGTGGGATCCCAAATATGTAATTCAACAAGTAACAATTAACTGCGTCAAGCTGTCACCCGCCGCAGGGTCAGGTTGATGCGACCGCCGTCTTTCAGCAGCGTTGAGGTTCCAGCAATTACCCGGTCGATGCCGTGAAAACACAGGCGGGCCTCACCGCCCATGACCAGCACATCGCCGGAGTCAAGTTTCAGGGATTGGGTTTTGCCACCTCGTGTGGTGCCGCCGATTCGAAAAATAGCGCTGTCACCTAGAGAAACCGAAACCACGGGGGCGGCGAAATCGTCTTCGTCGCGATCCTGGTGCAGGCCCATTTTGGCAGCAGCGCCATAGAAATTGACAAGGCAGGCTTCGGGAGCATGGGGATAGCTGGCCACCCTTTGCCAAAGATCGAGCAAGGCCTTGGGCATGGCAGGCCAGGCCACGCCTGTTTCGGGGTGGTGGGCCTGATAGCGATAGCCAGCCTTGTCAGCCACCCATCCAAGCTCACCCAGGTTTGTCATTTTGACGCTGAAAGGCTTTCCCGTCTTCGGCATGACGGGTCGGAACAAAGGTGCTGCCTTTACGGCCTCACGCAAGACAGCCACCAGGCCTTGCTGGGCATTGCGGTCGAAAAATTCCGGATAATGGGCAATTCCGTTTTGCACCGCGACCAACCCCCTGATCGCCGCTTGATAGGTGGAAACCCGCTCACTATATAGCCCCCGAACACCGAACCGGCCCAAATGCCGGTTTGGACATTTTAATGACCGGGGACGGCACCTGGCGAGGCTCGAGAGCCGCCAAACGCCGCCCGCCAAAGGAGACCAAAATGGCTAAAGTTATCGGCATTGACCTCGGCACCACGAACAGTTGCGTCGCCGTCATGGACGGCAAGACCCCGAAAGTGATCGAGAACGCGGAAGGGGCCCGCACCACGCCATCGATTGTCGCCTTCACCAAGGACGACGAAACGCTTGTGGGCCAACCCGCCAAGCGCCAGGGTGTAACCAACCCTGAAAACACCTTCTTTGCCATCAAACGCCTGATTGGCCGCCGCATGGATGACCCTATGGTCGCCAAGGACAAGAAGCTTGTGCCCTATAACATCGTCAAGGCCGACAATGGCGACGCCTGGGTCGAAAGCCGGGGCACCAAATATGCGCCCTCGCAGATTTCCGCCCTCACTCTCACCAAGATGAAAGAAACGGCGGAACGCTATCTGGGCGAACCCGTGACGCAAGCTGTGATTACCGTTCCTGCCTATTTCAACGATTCACAGCGCCAAGCCACCAAGGACGCAGGCCGCATTGCCGGTTTGGAAGTCTTGCGCATCATCAACGAGCCCACGGCCGCGGCACTCGCCTATGGACTCGACAAGCGCGAGGCCGGGACCATCGCGGTTTACGATCTTGGCGGTGGCACTTTCGACGTGTCGGTGCTCGAAATCGGCGACGGGGTGTTTGAAGTCAAATCCACCAATGGTGATACGTTCCTTGGTGGTGAAGACTTCGACATGCGCATCGTCGATTATCTTGCCGATGAATTCAAGAAGGAACAGGGCATTGACCTCAGGAAGGACAAGCTTGCCCTGCAGCGCCTGCGCGAAGCCGCGGAAAAAGCCAAAATCGAACTTTCTGCGGGCATGCAGACGGAAGTCAACCTGCCCTTCATCACCGCTGATGCTTCAGGCCCCAAGCATTTGGCCCTGAAGCTGACGCGTGCCAAGCTTGAAGCCCTGGTGGATGATTTGATCCAGAAAACCGTCGAGCCCTGCCGCCAGGCCTTGAAGGATGCAGGCGTTACGGCCGGCCAGATCGACGAGGTTGTGCTCGTTGGCGGCATGACGCGCATGCCCAAGGTCATCGAGGTCGTAAAGCAGTTCTTCGGCAAGGAACCGCACAAAGGCGTGAACCCGGACGAAGTGGTGGCCATTGGTGCCGCCATTCAGGGCGGCGTGTTGAAGGGCGAAGTGAAGGACGTGCTGCTCCTTGACGTCACACCCCTGTCGCTCGGCATTGAAACGCTGGGCGGGGTGTTCACGCGCCTCATCGACCGCAACACCACAATCCCCACCAAGAAGTCCCAGGTGTTCTCGACCGCCGATGACAACCAGACGGCTGTGACCATCCGCGTTTTCCAGGGTGAGCGCGAAATGGCCGCCGACAACAAGATGCTCGGCCAGTTCGACTTGATGGGCCTGCCGATGGCGCCTCGTGGTGTCCCGCAAGTCGAAGTGACTTTCGATATCGATGCCAACGGCATTGTCAATGTGTCGGCCAAGGACAAGGCGACGAACAAGGAACAACAGATCCGCATCCAGGCGAGCGGTGGACTTTCTGACGCCGAAATCGAAAAGATGGTGAAAGAGGCCGAAGTCAATGCCGCCGACGACAAGAAGCGGAAAGACATGGTGGAAGCCAAGAACCAGGCGGAGGGCCTTGTGCACTCTGCCACCAAGACCATTGCTGATTTGGGCGAGAAAATTTCCGCCGCCGACAAATCTGCCGCGGAAGCCGCCATTGCCGATGTAAAGGCGGCCATTGAAGCAGGCGACACCGATGACATCACGGCCAAGACAACGGTTCTGGCGCAAGCCGCCATGAAGCTCGGCGAAGCGTTGTACAAGAACGCCAATGCCAGCGGTGATGATGGTGGTGCCCCGAAGGGGGCGCGCGATTCCGATCCGGATGATGACAACCCGCCGCGTGACGAATTCGATGACATCCTTGACGCCGAATTCGAGGAAATCAAGAACGACGACGAGAAGAAGAAGTCCTGACCTTTACTCACTCCCCCTCCCCCTTGTGGGGAGGGGAAAACAGCTGGGAAATTCGGGACACATGGCCAAGCGCGATTTCTATGAAGTGTTGGGAGTGCAAAAAGGCGCCGATGAAAAGGCGCTGAAATCGGCGTATCGCAACTTGGCCAAGAAACTGCATCCCGATGCCAATCATGGCTCCAAGGAAACCGACGCCAAGTTCAAAGAGTTGAACGAGGCCTATGACATCCTGAAGGACCCGCAAAAGAAGGCGGCCTATGACCGCTTCGGCCACCAGGCCTTTGAAGGTGGTGGAGCGGGCAGGCCCGGTGGTGCAGGCTTCGGGCCGGAATTCAATTCCTCGATGTCCGACATCTTCGAAGACTTGTTTGGCGATTTCATGGGTGGTGCAAGGAGCGGTGCTGGCCGCCAGCGCGGGCGGGGCAGCGGAGCGGCACAGCGAGGCTCTGATC
>JANNFZ010000444.1:0-2903 GCA_031380375.1 Hyphomicrobiales bacterium | reverse complement strand
CCCTTGGCGTGGTAGAAACCTTCGGCACCACCGGTGGTCAGGGATTGCATCAGGTATTTGCCGTGCAGCTTGTCGCCGCCGGGGCCATAGGCCCAGCCGAAATCGAGGACGATATCCTGCCATTCCTTGATGATGGCGGGGCTCGAGTACCAGTAGAAGGGATGCTGCAAGATGATGAGATCATGCTGGAGCAACAGCGCCTGTTCCTTTGCCGCGTCGATGTTGAAATCGGGATAGGCGGCATAGAGATCATGGATGGTGACGCCAGCAACCGAACGGGCAGCGGCCAGCAGGGCGCGCTGGGCGATGGAGACGGAGGCCCTGGGGTGGGCGATAACAACGAGAATGCGCATGCCCGCGCAATATGGGGGAGGGGCGTGTGATTTGGAAGTGATTGAAGTGAAAGAGGAATATGAATTAAAAGCCAAAATAGGAAAATAACTGTTGACACCGCGCGGTGTTTCGGCTATCCCTCGGCATACTCCAGAAGTGGGTTACCCCCTCAGCCCTTCGGGCAGCTCCCCCGGCAAAGCCGAGGGAGCGTGTTTTCATTGTTCTTCCAACAATAGTCTTGAGCCCATCGCGAAGACGACGTTGCGAGGAGGGGATACGAATACATCCGCAAATGCTCGACAACGGAGGCAAAAAGTTTCAGACCAGATCCAACCGAATTGACCCGGAGGCAATCATGGATGTCAACCTATCCGCAGACACGGAGTTCGTGAAATTCTGGAACTCCGTTCTTGAGCCAAAGTTCACAAAGTACCGGCATATCCTGCAAGGCGGTTTGTCCCGGCACTCCGCTGCTGTGTTGCCGAAACTGCCCATTAAAATGGGGATGTCGGTGCTGGACGTCGGCTGTGGCTGGGGAGACATGTCGCTTCAGGTGGCAGCACTTGTGGGACCCACGGGGCGCGTCGTCGGAATTGATTGCGTCGATGCATTCCTGGAAGAGGCCAGAAAGGACGCTGCCGCAAAAGGGCTTTCAAACGTCCGGTTCGAACGTGGTGATGCGGAAGTCGCCCTGCCTGAGAATGAATTCGACTATGTGGTTGCGCGTTTTGGCACGATGTTCTTCACAAACCCGGTCGCTGCCTTGCGTCGGATGCGCAAGGCACTGAAGCCCGGCGGGCAGATTACCCATATCGTCTGGCGTCGGCGCCAGGACAACCCGGCATGGCAGGAAGCAAAGGAAATAACACTTCGGCACCTTCCCCCACCCGGCGAAGACGCTGACACCTGTGGGCCAGGCCCGTTCTCGATGGGCAATCAAGAGACGGCGGGCCTGATGATGAAAAGCGCTGGTTACGAGGACGTCACATTCACACGGGTGGACGAAAAGATCATGGTCGGCACAACCCCGGAAGAGTGCATTTCATTCGCGTTGGCCATTGGTCCAGGCGGCGAGGTCTTCCGCGAGGCCGGTGTGGAGCTTGCCGAGGCCAAGCGTCCAGAGATCGAGAGCGAGATGCGCACTTTTTTCGAGAGCCAGGAGCGCGACGGGAATGGCATCTGGGCACCCACCTCTTCATGGGTGATATCCGGACGCAATCCAGGTTGACCGCAATTCAAAAGCGGAACCCTGCCTGCGCAGGGGTGACGACATGGCGATCCGTCAACACCCTAATTTCCCCGGCGCGCCAGAGTTTCGAAGCGCCAGGCGAGAACAACGCCAGTGAATGTAAGGCCTGCGGCGATGCCCCGGCCCGCGACGAAGACCAAATAATAAGCGGCGCCAAATCCGATGGGCCAAGAGCAGATGATAGCCGCAAGTCTTTCTCAGCCGCGCTTTGGATCCCAGTCATCGCCAGGCTTGTCGCCAAAGAGCGAAGCGATCCGGCGTACAAAGGTAAACATCAAGGTTGCAACTGAGAGCGTGAGAGCAGCGGCGTACAGGTGAATACCCTGCCAGGGTACGACCACGGCGTTGACCAGAAGAACGATGATGGCGAGGCCATGCATGCAGAAGGATGCCTTTACCGCGAGCGGTGCCGGTTGAGGTGAAGCCTTCCGTCTCCGAAAAACGACACTCGCAAGTACCGGACCGAGGAGTACGGCAGCGAGGCCGCTTGAAGTAGTCCAAAGGGTGCTCGGCGTCGGTTGGAAGAGAAAGACCAGCGGCGGCAAGAGTGCGATGAGTGACAATACAAATCCATATGAAAGGTATGTGGTGATCAAATGGACGTCGAAGTTGGACAGCTTGCCACCCATGGTTTGACGCATCAACATCACTAGCGCCGACACCGCCGTAAACGTGACTGCAATCAGGGACAGATTAAACAGATATGTTTCTCCGTGCAGTTCCATGGTGGTTGCTCCTTGTGGATTGGTGTCTCCAACAAAGGCCCACACACTAAACGGAACAATTGGGTTGTTGAAGGGGCCAAAATTAGGCGCGGTCTGCTGAGGGGCAAAGGGGGAAATTCCAACTGGAGAGACTCTAACCTTCCCGCCGCGCCAAGGTTTCAAAGCGCCATGCGAGGACAATACCTGTGAAGGCCAGGCCTGCGGCAATGCCCCACCACAGGCCGACCGCACCCCAGCCCGCGACGAAGGCCAGATAGTATGCGGCTGCAAATCCGATGGGCCAATAACCGATGGCCGCAATGACCAGCGGCATGGAACCGTCACGCAGCCCCCGCAGCGCATGCGACGCAATGGCCTGCAAGCCGTCGAAAACCTGAAAGACAGCACCGATGATCAGAAGCCTGCCGACAAGGGTGGCGATTTCGGAATAGCCTTCGTCCTGCGGATCGAGAAAAGCATTGATGACAAGACCGGGCAGCGCCAAGGGAACGACCACCAGTGCCAAGGGAATGGCAACGCCGATGAGCATGGCCAAATTGCCGGCGCGGCGGGCGGCGGGCCGGTTGCCGGCCCCGGACCCAAAATCCACCCCGACC
>JANNFZ010000416.1:0-4704 GCA_031380375.1 Hyphomicrobiales bacterium | reverse complement strand
TGTAGAGAAATTTGCCCGTATCCTCGTCTTCCAGCTTGTTCAGGCAGCAGCGGCCGCAGCCGTCGCACAGGCTTTCCCACTCGGCCCTTGTCATTTCCGCAAGGGTCTTGGATTTCCAGAAGGGCGGGCCTTGCGTCATTGCCCCTCCTTCGCCCCCCGCAACCCCGCTGTCAATGCGCTGATGGACACAAGTTTGCCACGGCCATGCAAGAGGCTTGCGGCCAGGGCTTTCACGCCCTAATTCCATTCCCGATACCGGTGACCGCTTGGCCAAACTTCCCACCCATAGCCTTCTTTTCCGCTCGATCTGGTCGAGCGATGCTGCATTCTCGAGCATTGTATTCGAGGTCTGGTCGCTTTTGAAAAGTGCGGGCTCGGCTTATTCATCGTTCCTCTACCGCTATTTCAAGATCACCGGACCGGTGCGCTACATGGTGGACATCATCGATGACCTGGCCACCTTCGGCACGGCCATTGCCTTTTTGCTGCTGGCCTACGCGCTGCCGCCGTTTTCCGGCACCGGCGACTGGTGGAACCGGGGCCGCGATTTTGCCATCACCTTCACCGATGCCAATGGCGAGGTGGTGGGCCAGCGCGGCATCCGGCAGGATGACGCCATTCCGCTGGAGGACATTCCGCCGAGCCTGATCCAGGCGGTGCTGGCCACCGAGGATGCGCGCTTCTTTGACCATTTCGGGGTCGACGTTTTCGGCACGCTGCGCGCCGTCATCCGCAACGCCAAAGCCGATGGCGTGAAACAGGGCGGCTCGTCGATCACCCAGCAGGTCGCCAAAAACCTCTTCCTTTCGCCCGAGCGCACCATCCGCCGCAAAATACACGAAGCCTTCCTGTCGATCTGGATCGAAGCGCGGCTTTCAAAGGAGGAAATCCTCAAACTCTATCTCGACCGTTCCTATCTGGGCGGCGGCGCCTACGGTGTGGAGGCGGCATCGCAGTTTTATTTCGGCAAATCGGTCCGCGACATCGACCTGCCCGAAAGTGCGACGCTGGCTGGCCTGTTCAAGGCACCCACCAGCTATGCCCCCCATGCCAATCCGGAAGCATCCCGGGCCCGCACCAATGTGGTGCTCTACCGGATGCTTGATGCAGGCTTCATCACGCAAGGTGAATTGCTGAAAGCGAGGCGCGCTCAGCCGCAAATCGCCAAGCGCAACAGTTCCACAGCCCCCGACTGGTTCCTCGATTGGGCCTATGCCGACACGCTGGCGCTTTTGGAGCAGCAACGCCTGAACAGCGACTATGTGATCGAAGTCAAGACGACCATCGACCGGACCTTGCAGGAAGAGAGCCAGAAGATCATCAACGAGTTCATCGCCACCGAAGGCGAGGCCGGAAAATTCACCCAAGGGGCATCCGTCACCATGGCACCCGATGGCGCGGTCAGGGCCATCGTCGGTGGCCGCGACTATGAACTCAGCCAGTTCAACCGCGCCACCGACGCCAAGCGCCAGTCGGGTTCAGCCTTCAAACCTTTTGTTTATTTGGCGGCATTGCTTGACGGTTTCACGCCCGACGACATGATCGTTGACGGGCCGGTGGCGATCGGGGGCTGGTCGCCGCGCAACTATGAGGGAAAGTACGGCGGCCGCACCACGCTCAAAAACGCGCTCGCCCATTCCTACAATTCCGTGCCGGTCAAACTGTCAATCGCGACGGGCCGTCCGCTCATCATCAAGACAGCCCATGACGTCGGCATCATCGGTGAGCTGGAAACCTGGCCGCCCATGGTTCTCGGCACCAGTGCCTTGACGCTGCTTGATCTGTCGACGGGCTATGCAACATTTGCGGCGGGCGGCAAGCTCGCCAAGCCTTATGCGGTGCTCGAAATCCGCAGGCCGACGGGGGACGTGATCTACAGCCGCGAAAAAAGTTCGACCGAAAGGCCGCAAGCCGTGCCCGAGGAAAAGATCGCCGAGTTGAATTCCATGCTCGCCGCCGTGGTCAAGTCAGGTACCGCCCGCAAGGCTGACCTTGGCACCTCGCCACAGGGCGGCAAGACCGGCACCAACCAGAGCTACCGCGATGCCTGGTACATCGGCTTCACGGCTCATAACGTGACGGGCGTTTGGGTCGGCAATGACGATTTCACACCCATGAACAGGATCACCGGCGGCAGGATTCCGGCCCCCATATGGAAGCGCATCATGGAAATCGCCGACCGGAAACTGCGACCGGAAAGCCTGGTCGGCATTCCATTGGACGACAGTTTTGCGCAGGTGGCGGAAGTGGCACCAGACACAATTGACGAAAACCCCGACGTTTCGGCGGAATCGGCGGCAGGTCCGGAAGTCCAGGATGTGCTGAACGGCATGTTCCAGCTTTTCGAGAAAACGCCACCGGAAGGCGAAAACCCCAAGACTGCAAAATCGGCCAAGTCCATCACCCTGCCCAAGGCCAATGCAGACAAGACCGAAAAACGCAGTTTCATCGATCGGCTGTTTAAAAAGCCCGCCAACACCGATAAGAAAAAGAAGAAGAAGCCCGTCCTCCAGTTTTGAGGACCGGCGAAACCTGATGAGAAAGAAAACGCATGCCCAACGCCCGCCCCGCCAACTGTTCCATGTTCCTGGACCGCGGTTGACCTGACATGCGCGGATTCCTCCACCTCGTTCTGGCGCTCGCCATCGGCGCATTTGTCGGCTGGATCAGCGCCCGGTTGATGATCGAAAACCTGCCGCTGAAAGCCGTGGCAGGCAATGACAAATGGCGGGAATACGATGGCGCAGATGAATTGCTGCTGCCCTATGCGGTCGGACATTTCAGCAGCCGTGGCGAACTGCCGCCGCCCAATGTTGCGCGCTATTTCCACCGCACCGTCGATGATGACGGCAACAGCCTGCGTGGCGAATGCATCTACGAAGTCAATGGCAGGTTGTTGCCGGCGCGCTGGTGGTCCATGGCCATCGCCAATCCGCGCGGCGACCGGTCAGTCATCGCGGCAGGAGACGTTATGCGCGAAAGTGATGGCAGCCTCATCCTGTCGCTCGCCCCCTTCCCCGTGCCCGGCAACCGCCTGACCTCGCCTGCGGGCTCGCAGCTCACCTTTTCATATGTCATCCAGTCCGACACGCCTGATGCGCCTGTCGCAAGCCTTCCGGCTTTGCGCAAAGTGAGGTGCTGAGATGTTCAGGCTCTACTGGTTCATCGTGATGTTTGTGGCCGCCATTGCGGCCCATGCCGCCCATGTGCTGTTCATGCCCGGTGCCACGCTCGAAGCGCGGCTCGAACAGGTTCTGGGACCTGGCACCAATTCATTCCGGATTTTAAGCCCTGCACAGGCGGTGCAGCTCCTGCCGAGTGCTTCACCTCATGATGTCGTGGGGCTCTGCCGCTTTGACCTGACACGGGGAAGCGTGCAACTCGACGCCTCTTTCCCCCGGGGTGATTGGATGTTTCTTGTCTACACGGTGACCGGCAGGCAGGCCTACTCATTAAGCCGCACGGAAGCGGGCGAGACAAAATTCACGGTGGAACTGATCCAGGCACCGGGCCTCATCAAGGATCTTCTGGCGCTTGTCGATGACAAGGTGGCGGATGTCGAAGACATCAGCAATGCCGGCTGGCGCGTCAATGTGCCGGAGGCCAACGGGCTGGCACTTGTCTGGGTGCCCTTGAGTGACGAGATTTTCCGCAAACCCGTGGAAGAAGGCCTGAAGCGGACCCGCTGCCACCGCATGTGAGTCGCGGTGGTGCTTCGAGGCTCACGGCGTTGCCGCGAGCACCTCAGCATGAGGATTTTTTCAAGCCCCTCACCCTGAGGTGCGACCCCGGACCTGTTCCGGGGAAGCCTCGAAGGGGCCGTTGCCCAGTTTACCTCAGCGCTTACCGGCGCGGGCCTGCATGGGAGAACCGGGCGAGTCCGGTGCTGGTGCCTCGCTTTCGACCGGCAGTCGTTCAACGCGCACCGTCGGCAGGATGATGATTTCAGCCATCACCGGAATTGCGCCTGTCTTGCGGGGTTCGCGGTTGCGCAACTGGAATTCAATGACCGACGCCATGTGTTGTCCTTTGATGGCCGCAGCGACTTGCACCGCAGTCTTTTGTTTTTCAGTCGATCATGGTTAACAAACAGCTAAGTGCGAAGGGTTTTGCCCACTCATTCCTCAACCTGTTGCAAACCTGCAAGGCCCTCACGCAGTTCCACCTCAAGCAGCCACAGGTCGGGATCACGGCTGCGGCGCTTGGCGAAAACGGCGGACACATCAAGCCACATGGCAGCGGAAAGCATTCTTGCGAAACGGCGCTCGCCATTGTCGTCATAGGCAGCACCCGCTGCCGGTCCCAGGAGGTCGTGCCTTCCGTCAAGCCGGTTCAGCACAACAAAGACCGAACCCGCATCGACATCACCCTTGTGAATGATCGCGCCATTGATGCCTTCGACAAAGCAGCGCCTCAGGAAGGCTTCGACCCACAGGCCGGATTTAAGGCGGGGCACCGCACCCATGCTATTGCACGGCGAGGCTGCGGCCCGCTTCGGCATCCTTCAGGGCAGCGAGAAAACCCTCGTCGATCTTGCCTTCCATCGCGAGACCCTGGTCCATTTCAAATTGCAGGATGGCGGCGCGGAGTGCCGCACTCTCGTAGCCGTCAGTCGGCACCGTTTCGTAGCTGAGGCGCTTCAGTCGCATCTGCACATCGAGAATGCGCACGCGGCCATCATCGACCTTCGGGGGCGACGATTTT
>JANNFZ010000409.1:0-2956 GCA_031380375.1 Hyphomicrobiales bacterium | reverse complement strand
TTCTACACGGGCCGCGCTGACTGGAACGCCATTCGGGCCGTGCGCGAAGCCATCACCATTCCGCTGATTGCCAATGGTGACGGGGAAACGGCGAGTGATGCCCGCGCCATGATGGCAGCTTCGGGTGCCGATGGCGTGATGTTGGGACGCGCCTGTTACGGCAGGCCGTGGTGGCCCGGCGTCGTCGCGGAAGAACTCGAATCCGGCTCCGGCAAGACACCACCAACACACGCCGAAGAACGCGACATGCTGCTCTGGCAACAGCAAGAGACTTTGCATCTTTATGGCAGCGGACTTGGCAACAAGACGTTCCGCAAGCACTGGGGCTGGGCCCTGTCACGACTGGAATTGCGCGGCGACCTTTCGCCCGAAGACCATGCGACGGCCCGCGCCACCTATTTGACAACCCAAGACAACAGCAAAGTCAGCGCCGGCATCAATCACATTTACGGTGCCCTGCTGGATGGGCGGGCGGCGGCATGACGGTTGCAGAACACATTGCCGTGCGCGTGCCGCAATTCCGCGTGTTGTTTGACTCGCTGCCAAATCCAGTGATCGTGCTCGATGGTGAAGATCGCGTGGTCCTCGTCAACAGCGCCACAGAAGACTATTTCCAGATCAGCAAGAGCGTGCTTTTGCGCATGAAGCTGCCGGAGCTGGTGCCGTTTTCAAGCCCGGTGCTGCAATCTGTGAAGCAGGTGCGCGAGACGGGTGGAGCCGTCAACGAATATGCGGTTGGCGTGGGAGCGCCGCGATTGGGTGGCGAGCGTGTAGTCGATATCCAGACTTCACCCGTCGGCGACGAGCCGGATTTTGTGCTGCTCATCATTCTCCGGCGCTCCATGGCGCAGAAATTCGACTTGCAATTGTCCCACCAGGGAGCAGCCCGCTCGGTGTCCGGCATGGCGAGCATGCTGGCCCATGAAATCAAGAACCCGCTGTCCGGCATTCGAGGTGCAGCACAATTGCTGGAGCCGGCACTGGGCGAGTCTGATCGGTCGCTGGCTCGGTTGATCTGTGATGAAACCGACCGCATTCGGCAACTCGTCGACCAGATGGAAGTGTTCTCCGACGAGAGGCCCGTGGAACGGAAACCTGTCAACATCCACATCGTGTTGGACCGGGTGAAGCAACTGGTCACGGCCGGCAGTCCCAACGTGCAAATCCGTGAGGACTACGATCCCTCGCTCCCTGAGGTGAGTGGCAGCATGGACCAACTCGTGCAGGTTTTTCTGAACCTTGCAAAGAACGCGGTGGAAGCCATTGAGCAGACCCGCGAGCGTGGCGAGATCCAGCTCACCACGGCTTTCAGGCCGGGTGTGCGCCTGTCGGTCAGCGGCAGCAGTGAACGCGTGTCGCTGCCGCTTGAAGTCTGCATTCATGATACCGGCATCGGCGTTCCGGAGGAATTGCAGCCCCATATTTTTGAACCCTTCGTCACGAGCAAACGCTCGGGGCGGGGGTTGGGCCTTGCCCTCGTCGCCAAGATCGTGCGTGACCACGGCGGCGTTGTCGAATGCAAGCCAAGGGCAAATCGCGGCACCACTTTCCGCGTTCTGTTGCCGCTGACGCCGCCACATGAATTCCACCCGAAAGGAAACATGCCTTGACCAGCCGTACCGTTCTCGTCGCTGACGATGATTCCGCCATCCGCACCGTTTTGACCCAGGCCCTGACCCGGGCAGGATTCTCAGTCCGCGCCACCGGCATGGCATCGGCCCTGTGGCGCTGGGTGGCCGAGGGTGAGGGCGATGTTGTGGTGTCAGACGTCGTGCTGCCGGACGAGAACGCCTTTGACGTGCTGCCGCGCATTCGCAAATTGAGGCCCACACTGCCGGTCATCATGATGAGCGCGCAAAATACCATCATGACCGCCATTCGTTCGGCTGAACTTGGCGCCTACGACTACCTGCCCAAGCCCTTTGACCTCAATTTGCTCGTGCAAACGGTGACACGCGCACTCGAACAAACCTCAAAGTCGCATAGCGTGCCCGCAAGTCCCACCACCGAGAACCTGCCGATCATCGGTCGCTCCGCAGCCATGCAGGGCATCTATCGGCTGATCGCCCGCCTCACACAAACAGACCTGACGGCCATGATTGTCGGCGAAAGCGGCACCGGCAAGGAACTGGTGGCCCGGGCGCTCCATGATTATTCAAAACGCCGCAAGGGTCCCTTCGTTGCCCTCAACATGGCAGCGATCCCGCGCGAGTTGATCGAGTCGGAATTGTTCGGCCATGAAAAAGGGGCCTTCACTGGTGCGGCCTCGCGCATGTCCGGCCGTTTTGAACAGGCCGAAGGCGGCAGTCTTTTTTTGGATGAAATCGGCGACATGCCGTTTGAAGCGCAAACGAGGCTGCTCAGGGTCTTGCAGCAAGGTGAGTACACAACGGTGGGCGGCAGCACGCCCATCCGCACCAATGTTCGCATCATCTGCGCCACCCACCGGGACTTGCGCCAACTGATCGACCAGGGCCAATTTCGCGAAGACCTGTTCTTCCGCCTGAATGTCGTGCCGTTGCGCCTGCCGCCCTTGCGTGAGCGATCCGAAGATATTCCGGACCTTGTCCGGCATTTCCTGACCTTGGCAGATCGCGAGGGATTGCCGCGAAAGGAATTCACATCCGAAGCGTTACAGGCGCTCTCCGAATATCGCTGGCCTGGCAATGTGCGCGAGTTGGAGAATCTTGTACGCCGCTTGCTTGCCATGGAAGTCGATGAAGTTGTGTCAGCCGCTGCAGTTGCGCGGGAACTGGCAGTCATGCCCATGGCCCATCCGATGAACAGCAATGGAACCGACGCGGCAGCCGGTCTTGATGAATTCCTGGAGCAGTATTTTGCGACCTACTTTTCAGGTTTTGGCAATGCCTTGCCGCCGTCTGGACTTTACGAGCGCGTGCTGGAACGAATCGAGCCGCCACTGCTGCGGGCTTCGCTTGCAGCGACAAACGGGAAC
>JANNFZ010000399.1:0-6552 GCA_031380375.1 Hyphomicrobiales bacterium | reverse complement strand
GCACAGGTCCTCGAGCAGCACGAGATTGCTTTCGCGGTTCTCGCCGGCAACAATCTTGTCAATGGTTTCAGCGCCACGCGTCGAGCCAATGCGGCAACAGGTGTTGTACAAGAAGCAGGCGTGCCTTTGCGGCCCTCGATTTCGACAAGGCAGAGGCGGCAGGAGCCAAAAGCCTTGACCGAGTCGGTGGCGCAGAGCTTGGGAATCTTGGTACCCAGCTCCATGGCGGCGCGCATGAGTGATGTACCTTCGGGCACAGTGACCGAAAGCCCGTCGATCTCCAGGGTGATCATTTTTTCAGATGTGGACTTCATTGTGCCGAAGTCGGGTTCTTTGATCAGCATTTTCGTGTTCTCCTGTCGCTGCAGGCCCTCTCCCGGCCTTCGGCCACCCTCCCCCATTCAGACACGGGGGAGGGCAATGACTGGCCTTCTCCCGTGCGAGGCATGGGAGAAGGTGCCCGAAGGGCGGATGAGGGCGGGGGAGCGGTCATTCCGCAGCTTTCGATTTTTGTTTCTTCATCCCGAAATCCTCGGGAAAATATTTGACGGCACTCATCACCGGCATGGGCGTCAAGCCACCCATGGCGCAGAGTGACCCGTCGGTCATGGTCTGGCACAGGTCCTCGAGCAGCACGAGATTGCTTTCGCGGTTCTCGCCGGCAACAATCTTGTCAATGGTTTCAGCGCCACGCGTCGAGCCAATGCGGCAGGGCGTGCACTTGCCACAGGATTCAATGGCGCAGAATTCCATGGCAAAGCGCGCCTGGGCCGCCATGTCGACGGAAGTGTCAAACACCACGAGTCCGCCGTGGCCGACCATGGCACCATTGGCGGCAAAAGTTTCATAGTCCATGGGCATGTCGAGTTGATCGGCTGGCACATAGGAGCCGAGCGGCCCGCCGACCTGCACGGCCCGGACTTTCTTGCCGGTGAAAGTGCCGCCGCCGAATTCATTGATCAGTGTACGGAGTGTCACGCCGAAGGCCTTTTCAACGAGCCCGCCCTGTTTGATGTTGCCGGCCAGCTGGAAAGGCAGCGTGCCGCGCGAGCGGCCCATGCCGAAGGTTTGGTAGGCCGCAGCCCCTTTGGCAAGAATGAAAGGCACGGCGGCGAAGGACAGCACATTATTGATGATGGTGGGTTTGCCGAACAGGCCTTCAAGGGCAGGAATGGGGGGCTTGGCACGCACCATGCCGCGCTTGCCCTCAAGCGAATCGAGCATGGCGGTTTCCTCGCCGCAGATATAGGCGCCAGCCCCGCGCCGCACTTCGAGATTGAAAGATTTGTCCGTACCCTGAATATTCTGCCCGAGCCAACCCTCGCGTGACGCAATCGCAATGGCGTCATTCATGGTGGCGATGGCATAGGGGTATTCCGAGCGGATATAGACCAGGCCCTTGGTTGCACCAGCAGCGATGCCGGCGATTGCCATGCCTTCGATGAGCATGAAGGGATCACCCTCCATCACCATGCGGTCCGCAAAGGTGCCCGAGTCACCTTCATCGGCATTGCAGCAGACGTATTTCTGGTCGGCGTGTGTGTCGTGGACGGTTTTCCATTTTATGCCCGTCGGGAAACCAGCACCACCACGCCCGCGCAATCCGGATTCTGTCACCTCGGCAACAATGGCACTGCCAGCCATGGCCAGTGCCTTGCGCAAGCCTTCAAAGCCGCCATGGCTGAGATAGTCGGAAATCGACAGAGGGTCGGTGATGCCGGCGCGGGCAAAGGTCAGTCGTTCCTGGTTTTTGAGGTAAGGAAGTGCCTCGACGGGGCCATGGCCAAGTTTGTGCTTTTTGCCTTCATGGAATCCCGCTGCGAAAAGGCCCGCCACATCATTGGCCGCAACCGGGCCGTAGCCGACGCGGCCATTTGGGGTTTCAACCTCCACAAATGTTTCGAGCCAGGCCATGCCGCGCGACGAGTTGCGAATGATCTGTACACTGATCTTTCTGGCCTTTGCTTCCCTGGCAATGGCCGTGGCCACATCATCGGCACCAACCGCAAGGGCCGCTGAATCCCGGGGGACATAGATCTTGACTGTCATCTGAGCCCCGCAACAACGGCCTTGAAGGCCTTGGCATCAATCCGGGCAAGTGGCCGTTCATCGACCATGATGGCAGGCGATGAAGCACAAAGGCCGAGGCAATAGGTGGCCTCCAAAGTGATTCTGCGGTCAGCCGTCGTTTCACCGAGCCTGACTTTCAGGAACTTCTCGGCCATGGCCTGAAGTTCCCGGGCACCCATGGCCTGGCAGGCTTCGGCCCGGCAAATCTTGATCACGTGTTTGCCAACAGGCTTCAGGTGAAAGTCATGGTAGAAACTGGCGACGCCATAGACTTCGGCCCGCGACAGATTGAGCGCCTTTGCGATCACAGGCAGCGAAGTCTCCGGCACATGGCCCACCTGGTGTTGCAGGTCGTGGAGGATTTCCAGCAGGGCATCGGGCCTGTTGCCATGGCGCTCGCAGACGACCGTGGCCGGGTCAGCCGCCTTGCCGCGAAAATCGAGGATCGTGGTGTTTTTGGGCATGGGTTATTCTAGCGGAAAGCCCTTGGTTTCGCCAATCGACCGCGCCGATGGCATCATCGGCAGAACCCACGGAATTCCGAGTTGATCATTCGGGAATTAACGATTGGTGAAATGTGCTAGATTGCCCGGGCGGAGGAACGCCATGTCCAAACTCTATGGAGAAAGCCACCGGCAGTTGCAGCGCGAATTTGATTCCGTGCGCATCGCCGACCGCATCGAGGAGCGGCTGTTCCACGAGCACGTAACACCTGACGACAAGAGCTTCATCGAGAGCCTCGCGATGTTCTTCCTGGCGACGGCCGATGCCGAGGGACGGCCCAATTGTTCCTACAAGGGTGGTGATCCAGGATTTGTGCGGGTGCTGGATTCAAAAACGCTTCTGTTCCCGAACTACGATGGCAACGGCATGTTCCTGTCCATGGGCAATGCCCAGGAAAATCCGGAGATCGGCATGCTGTTCATCGATTTCGAACGCCAGAAACGCATGCGGCTCAACGGCACCGCGACAATTGCACCGCCCGGTTCTGCCGTGCCGCCATACCCGGGCGCGCAGTTTGTCGTGAAGGTTGCGGTCCGCCAGGTTTTCCCAAACTGCCCGCGCTATATTCACAAGATGCAAATGGTGGAAGCCTCGCAATATGTTCCCCGTGCGGCTGTCGAACCGCCGGTGCCCGGCTGGAAACGCGCCGATTGGGCCGTTGATGCGCTGCCGGTCAAGCGGCCCTGATGCTGGCAGCGACAACGCAGGCGATCACGCAGCGAGATGGAATTTCCGGCAACGCAATTTTAGGACTGGTACTGCCCAACCGATCGGGACATAATTTGCCCATGCAGAGGAGATTGGACACATGAACCAGCCCGCCCCGACGAAGACCGTCAAAATTGACGTTGCGCAGGTTGCCGAACGGCTGGGCCAGGAGTTCGCAGGCCGTGCCGCCGCTGCCGATGAGACAGACAGTTTCGTTGCGGAAAATTATGCCGCCTTGAAGACATCCGGCCTCGTCGAAGCCGCAGTGCCCGCTGAACTGGGAGGTGGCGGGGCCAATGTGGCCGAGTTGGCCATGATGCTGCGAATCCTGGCGCGCCATTGCAGTTCGACGGCTCTGGCCTTTGCCATGCACACCCACCTGGTGGCAGTTCCGGCCTGGCGCTGGACGCACCAGAAGGTGGCGGCGATGGAACCCCTGCTCAAACGTATTGCAGCCGAAAAAATATTCCTGTCGACCAGTGGCGGTTCCGACTGGGTGGCAGGTTCGGGCAAGGCCGAGCGTGTCGAAGGCGGCTACAAGATCACCGCCCGCAAAGTATTCGCATCGGGCTCGCCCGCCGCCACATTGTTCATGACCGCTGCGGTCCTCGAAGAACCGGGGGAAGGGCCGATGGTGCTGCATTTCGGCATTCCCATGAATTCGCCCAACGTGCGCATTGATCCGGTGTGGAAGACGCTTGGCATGCGCGGCACGGCCTCGCATGATTTCCATATTGACGGCCATGTTGTCCCGGAAGCGGCCGTGGCATTGAAACGCCGGGCCAATGAATGGCACCCGTTGTTCCAGATCATCGCCACCTTCGCCATTCCGCTGATCTACAGTGTTTATATCGGCGTGGCGGAAAACGCCCGCGAGATTGCGCTTGGTCTCGCCAAGAAGCGCCGCAACGACCGCAATATCACAAGTCTCATCGGGCAAATGGACACCGAATTGTGTGGCGCGAGACTGGCCGTGCAACACATGCTGGACGTGGCGGCGCAAAACGCGCCTTCGGCAGCGTCAGTCAACGACACGATGATGGCGCGCAGGCTTGCGGCGACCCATGCGATCAACGCCGTCGAACTGGCCATGGAGGCAGCGGGTGGTGCAGGCTTCTACCGTGCCCAAGGGTTGGAACGGCTGTTCCGCGACATCCAGGGTGCGCGCTACCATCCGATGCAACCCGGACAGCAGGCGGAATATGCCGGTGCCATGGCGCTGGGCTTGCCGGTTGACAAGATCTATTAATCCGGCCTGATTGACCTTGCGGCAATAAAAAGCGCGGCGATGAGCGGCGACAGCGGCTCGCGGTCAACCGCCACAAGGCCGACCTTGTGGCTGACGGTGGGTTCCGACAGGGGCACGGCAACCACACCTTCAAGGGCACCAAGGGCATTCTTGAAATAGTCGGGCATGATCGAACAAAGCCCCATGCTGCGCACCGAGGCGAGGAGGTTCATGATTGAATTGGTTTCGAGCCGCGCCGTCGGCTGGACCTTGGCCGCCGCAAAGGCCCGGTCGATGATGCGGCGGTTCTGCATGTTGGGGGTCAGGAGGCACAAAGGTTGCTGCGCCGCCTCGAACCAGGTGACGGACTGGCGTTGCGCCAATTCGTTTTCAGCGGCCACAAACAGGCAATAGTTTTCCCGGTACAGTTCGGCCTGCATCAGGCCTTCGACCGGTTCGTTGTCGAGATAGGTGATGCCGGCCTCGATTGAATAATCATTCAGTGCACGGATGATTTCCTCGGAGGAGTGCGACAGGATGGTGAAATCAACCGCCGGATGGGCGGCATTGAGCGCCTTGGTCAGAAGCGAGGCCTTGGGCAGCGCCGAGGGAATGACGCCGAGCACCAGGCGGCCCACCAACTCGCCCTTCTTGCCCTTGATCTGCTGCAACTCGCCTTGCAGGGCATGCCAGTTGTCGAGAATTGTATGGGCCCATTTAAGGACGCGCTCGCCTTCCGCCGTGAGCCCGATATAGCGCTGGCCGCGCTCCAGCAGTGGCACGCCAAGTTCCTGTTCCAGTTGCCGGATGCGGCCCGAAAGTGTGGGCTGGGTGATGTTGCAGGCCTGTGCAGCGCGCGTGAAATGTTTCTCCCGCGCCAAGGCCGCCAGATATTGCAGCTGCCGAATGTCCATGGCGATACAATAAGTTAGGCCCGCCGCAATGGCACGGTCAAAAACAAAAAGCCCAAACTAGGAAAATAACTCTTGACACCGCGCGGCGCAGTTATATACTTGACACATGCAACCTAATTCCCTATATTCCGGCTATCGAAACACGGAATTGAGCCATGAACTTCTCAGACCCCATCTATCACAACGCCGATAAGGCCCGCGAACACCTCGAAGCCCTGCTTTGGGCTGATGGTCCTGTCTGTCCTCATTGCAAGACCCGTGACCGCGCCTCCAAGATCAAGGGCGGACGTGCGGGCCTGTATTTCTGCAACTCATGCCGTGAGCAGTTCACCGTGACCGTAGGGACCGTGTTTGAGCGTTCGAAAATTCCTCTGAACAAGTGGGTGCTGGCAACGCACATGATGTCAGCCTCTAAAACTGGCATTTCAGCCCACCAGCTTCACCGTATGCTTGGCATCACTTACAAGTCAGCTTGGTTCATGTGCCACCGTATTCGTGAGGCCATGGGAACCAGCCCCAAAGGCCCTGCAATGGGCGGCGAAGGTGAACAAGTCGAGTCGGACGAAACATACCTTGGAAACACTTACACACGCGCCAAGGGCTATCAGAGGGGCCATGCCAAGCGCATGAAAGTTCTTGCCCTTGTCGAGCCTAAATCCGGCGAGGTTCGCGCCTTCCGCGTTGCCAATATCGACTACACCCGCGTCCGTGCAAAACTCATGGCCAATATCGACCGCAAATCAACTTTGGTTACGGATGAAGCCCGCATCTACATGCGCCCCGGCAAAGAATTTGCCGCCCATGAAACCGTCAATCACTCCAAATTCGAATACGTGAACAAGAAGGGCTTCACGACAAACCATGCCGAAAACTTCTTTGGCGTTTTCAAGCGCGTGATGAAGGCTCACATTCACATCGAAGATCAGCACTTGCAACGCTACCTGAACGAAACGGCTTTCCGCTATTCAAACCGAAAGATCAGAGACATCGAACGCGCTCTGGAATCCTTGAAGGGCATCGAAGGCAAGCGCCTCACCTATCGGCCAACTATCGAAGGCCATAACGCGTAAGCAGTTGGTGAACAGGCTGTGGTGGAAGCGCCAAAAATAGCGTTGTCCACAGTTGAGC
>JANNFZ010000397.1:0-1556 GCA_031380375.1 Hyphomicrobiales bacterium | reverse complement strand
CCAAGGCGAAATACAAACTGCTGGTGAAACGGCTGCACCCCGATGCCAATGGCGGCAGCCGGGCCAATGAAGACACGCTGAAGGCCGTGATCCACGCTTACGATACCCTTAGGGCCAGCGGCTTCTGTTGATCTTGCCGTCGCGCGCCCGAAAGACTAGAACAACCCTATCCCCGACAAGGTGACGGCAATCCGGCCCCGACTGGCCGAACTGATGTGAGTGACATGACTTCCAAGGCCAATGGCAGCCTGCCCGGCGCGCCCGACGATATGATCTCTGTTTCGAAAGCCTTTGGCTTTGCCAGCAACTTGCAGGTTCCGGCCTATGCCGAAACCAGCGAGCATGTGCCCGATGTTGATCCCGACTATTTGTTCAACAAGGAAACCACGCTGGCGATTCTGGCGGGCTTTGCCCACAACCGCCGCGTCATGGTGTCTGGTTATCATGGCACCGGCAAATCAACCCATATTGAGCAAGTGGCGGCGCGCCTCAACTGGCCCTGCATCCGCATCAACCTCGACAGCCACATCAGCCGCATCGACTTGATCGGCAAGGATGCCATCGTGCTGAAAGAGGGAAAACAGGTCACCGAATTCCGCGAGGGCATTTTGCCGTGGTCCTACCAGCACAATGTGGCGCTGGTGTTCGATGAGTATGATGCCGGCCGGCCTGACGTCATGTTCGTCATCCAGCGCATTCTTGAATCCTCCGGCAAGCTGACGCTGCTCGACCAGTCACGCGTCATTCGCCCGCATCCGGCCTTCCGGCTTTTTGCAACGGCCAACACAGTTGGCCTCGGTGACACGACGGGCCTCTATCACGGCACGCAGCAGATCAACCAGGCGCAGATGGACCGTTGGTCCATCGTGACGATGCTCAATTATTTGCCGCACGGGCAGGAAGTGGGCATCGTGTTGGCCAAGTGCCGGGGCTTTGACACCGACAAGGGCCGCAAGACCGTGGCCAACATGGTCAGGGTTGCCGATCTCACGCGCAATGCCTTCATGCAAGGTGACGTTTCCACTGTCATGAGTCCGCGCACCGTGATCACATGGGCGCAGAACGCCGAGATTTTTGACAATGACCTGGGTTTTGCCTTCCGCCTGACCTTCCTCAACAAGTGCGATGAACTGGAGCGGCCTGTCGTTGCCGAATTCTACCAGCGCTGCTTTGGCGAAGAGTTGCCGGAATCGGCGGCCCGCATCGCCATCGGCTGAGGCCAACGTGAGCACCAGCAAGGACGACCGCGTCGAACGTTTCAAGGGAGTGTTGGGTGCCGCCATGAAAACCATGGCGCTTGATCCGGAACTGTCGGTGACCTTTGGCAACGAACAGCCAATGCTGATCGGCCACAAGATCAAGCTGCCGCAAATCACCCAGACAACATCAGCCAAGGACATTGCCATCACCCGGGGGCTCGGCGACAGTTTTGCGCTCAGGCTTTCCAATCACGCCGACGCTGTCCACAACAAGTATCAACCCGTCGGTAAAAATGCCCGGGCGGTTTTTGAAACGGTGGAACAGGCGCGGATCGAGGCCATTGGTGCCAATGCCAT
>JANNFZ010000395.1:0-2730 GCA_031380375.1 Hyphomicrobiales bacterium | reverse complement strand
CCATCACGGGGCCATGGGGACTGTGGCCAAGGAGCTGGTATTGATGCCCTGCCCTGGTGCCACGGCGCTCGATCGTCAGGCCCTGGCCGGATTTCACAAAAGTGGCGTCGCGGAATTCCTCGTAGCCCTTGAACAGGGCGGTCACCGAAACCTGGAGCGCCATGCACAGGGACTGCAAAGACCCAAGCGAGGGTGACGTGGCGCCATTTTCAATCTTTGAGAGCATGCCCGCCGACATGCCCGAGGCGCTGGCCAGCTCGGAAATGGTGAGGCCCAGTTTTTCGCGGTGGTGCTTCACTTCGCGGCCGATTGCTTCCTCCAGCAGGCGGGGACTTGCTGTGGTGGCATGGGGATTTTGAAATTTCCCGGATTTTGGGGGCTTGGCAGTTTTCGACATGGGCAACCGATTCATCCTTGACAGCGCGCGGTGTTTATGCTATTTATTCCTACACTGGGCAATTTCATCCGATATCTTCTGTGCACACATTCCACTCATCCTTGACATTCGCCAAGGACGGATGTTTCCTGCCAGACAACAAAGTTGCCCCGCAGCAAACAAAACATCAAGGGGCAGGTTCGCACGCGGCGGGGAAAAAAGCGGGCTTGCGGGAGGAAACCAAATGTCTGACCTCAATCAGAGGATTGAGGCCATGTACCGTGCAGATGTGCGCAGTGCGTGGTCCTTCGTGGCGGTCCTGTGGATCGCCGTCCTCTTCGTTCTGTTCATGTCATGGCCCCACATTCCGGACAACGGCGTGCGCATCGTCTCGCTTGTCGCGGCGGCGGCGGTCCTGATTTTCAACACGGCATCGATCTCGGCGATGGTCAATAACTATGCTGCCGACAAGCACTTCATCTATGGCCTCGATATCAAGATGCTGGATGAAGCCCGCAAGAACCAGGGCTGAGGAGAGAAACAATGGCAAAATACACGCCTCCCGAACAATCCAAGGCAATGCAGTGGGTTGACATCATTTTCGTGGTCGCCGCGATTTTCCTTGCCCTTTGGCTGCCGCTACAGGCTGGCTGGGCAGGCGTTACGCGCGCCATCCAGAAAATCGACAATCCAACCTGGGAAGCGCTGGGGCAAACGCCAGCCCAGGTGGAACAATGGGTGAAGCTTGGCTTTGCCGATGCGGCTTCAGCCCATGACATCATCCAGAACAAGTTCGACTACACGATTGACTGGGTGCAGCTCATCATCATGGCGATTGTCATCATTGCCTATTTCGTCTTTCTCTTCCGGGCTTCCGACCAGGAGTACAAGGAAGTGATCGATGAAAAGTTCAACAGCAAATAAGGGAGGCTGACATGTGGATGACAATTGCCAATATCGGCTGGGCCCTTTCCGCAGTGCTGGCACTGTGGATGCTTTATGACTGGTTCAAGACCGACACGAGTTATTCCGAAGAAACGCTGACCTCTTCGCGCGAAGGCGAAATCGAAGCGGTCACTGAAAAGCACAAGGTTTGAGGAGGCGAACATGGCAAAAGCAACAACAGCCGGTTCGGCACCGCAAAAGGTTTCTCTCTCACGTGTCCTCGGCCCCGCCCATGTCTGGGCGTTGGGTGTGGGCATTGTGCTGGTCGGTGAATACACCGGCTGGAACTTCGCAGCCGACAAGGGCGGAACACTCGCCGCCCTGATCATCTGCTGGGTGGTCGGGCTTCTCTACACATCCGTCGCCATGATCGATTCGGAAGTGACCTCGACGGTTGCGGCCGCTGGCGGGCAATATGCGCAAGCCAAGCACATTGTAGGGCCGCTCATGGCCTTCAACGTGGCGCTCTATCTGGTGTTTGCCTACACGATGCTGGAGGTGTCCAACGCCATCCTGATTGCCGACACGGTCAAATCCTATGCCGGCGAGGGCTTTGGGGACTGGCACTACCGGGGGCTGATTGCCACGGTGATCGTCGGGTTCGCCGCCCTCAACTACCGCGGCGTGCTGATGACGCTCAACGTCAACTTTGTCATCACGGCCCTTGCCTATCTCGCCATCATT
This sequence comes from Hyphomicrobiales bacterium, assembly GCA_031380375.1. GTDB lineage: Bacteria > Pseudomonadota > Alphaproteobacteria > Rhizobiales > Aestuariivirgaceae > Aestuariivirga. Next base: position 725 of record JANNFZ010000395.1, on the reverse strand, counting down.
GTCCTGTTCTTCTCGGTACAGCCGTGGAGCCAGGGAACGGTGTTGCGGCTTGGCGACATGGTGACGCCGGAAAATGCCCTGCCCTACGGCTGGATCGGCGTCGTCGCCGGCTTTCATTGGGGCATCTGGTATTATCTTGGCATCGAAGGCACGACACAGGCGGCCGAGGAAGTGCGTTCACCTGCCCGGGCACTGCCCTTTGGCACCATGTCGGGGATCATCACGCTGATCATCGGTGCGTCCCTCACCTGGTATGTCTGCGCCTCGCTGATGCCTTGGCAATACCTTGGCTTCACGTACTTCCCGCTGCTTGACGCCGGCAAACTGACCGGCAGCAAGACTTTGGAATACATGATGTTCATCGCCACGATCCTCGCGGCACTGGCATCGGCCAATGGCTGCATCAATGACGCGGCACGGGCGTGGTTCTCACTGGGCCGCGACCGCTATTTGCCGACGTGGTTCTCGGCGGTGCATCCCAAGTACCGGACACCTTATCGCTCAATCGTGTTCCTGGTGCCGATTGCCCTGGCCTTTGCCTTCATTGCCAACCTCGGACAGGCAATTACCTTCTCGATCCTGTCGGGCGTGCTGCACTACACGTTCATGAGCGTCAACATCATCATGTTCCGCAACAAGTGGCCGCTGGGCACAATCCGGCGCGGCTACACCCATCCGTTCCATCCCCTGCCGGCGTTCGTTTTGTTCCTCCTCTGCGTTGTCAC
>JANNFZ010000372.1:0-8234 GCA_031380375.1 Hyphomicrobiales bacterium | reverse complement strand
CTGACAAGCGCAATGCCGGACTCTCTCGCCAGTCGGCGGGCCAAGGGTGTGGCGCGGAGACCGACTCCGACTTCGTCATTCCCGCGAAGGCGGGAATCCAATTTCGCCGCAAGTTGGGCCCCGGCTTTCGCCGGGGTGACGGAAACAGAAGGCGCAACAGGCAATTCTTTCACGGCCTCCCCCGCCCCGAAAATCATCGCCACTACGGCACCAATTGGCAGCACGGCCTTTTCCGGCGCGTTGCCGATTTTCAGCACGCCATCGGCGGGACTTTCGATTTCCATGGCCGCCTTGTCGGTTTCAATCTCGAAGAGCACCGCACCTTTTTTGACCGTGTCACCATCCCTGGCATGCCACTTGCTGATGGTGCCGGTGGTCATGTCCATGTCGACTCGTGGCAGGATGACTTCGACAGGCATCGATCAGGTCCTGCCCTTCACAAGATTGCGCAGCGCCTCGACGATGCCTTCGACCTGTGGCACGGCGGCCTTTTCGAGAATGGGACTGTAAGGAATGGGTGTCTCGGCACCACCAAGGCGCATGATCGGCGCATCGAGATAGTCGAAGGCTTCGCTCTCGGCGATCAGTGCTGAAATTTCTGATCCAATGCCAAGGGTTTTCACACCTTCATAGATGCAGGCGAGGCGCGTGGTTTTCTTGACGCTCTCGATGATCGTTGCGCTGTCAATCGGGCGAATGGAGCGGAGGTCGATGACTTCGATGTCGATGCCTTCGGCAGCAAGAATTTCAGCGGCCTCCAGCGCCTTGTGCACCATGATGGCGGCGGCAACGACTGTCGCATCTTTGCCCGGTCTCCGCACCACGGCCTTGCCGATGGGTGTTTCGTACATGGCTTCAGGCACGTGACCCTTGGTCTTGTAGAGAAGCTTGTGTTCGAACACGAGCACCGGATCGGGATCGGCGATGGCGGCGAGGATCATGCCCTTGGCATCCTCAGGTGTCGAAGGTTCCAGCACTTTCAGGCCCGGCACATGACCGAACCACGCCTCAAGCGATTGCGAATGCTGGGCCGCCGCACCCGTGCCGGATCCGCAGGGCATGCGGAACACCACGGGCACCGAGACCTTGCCGCCGAGCATATAACGCATCTTGGCGGCCTGGTTGACGATCTGCTCCATGGCCAATGTCGAAAAATCCGAAAACTGGAATTCATAGACAGGTCTTGCACCTGCGACCGCCGCTCCGACGGCAACGCCTGCGCCACCAAGTTCGGAGATCGGTGTATCCATCACCCGGTCTTCGCCGAAACGGTGGATCAAATCGCCTGTCACCTGGAAGGCCCCGCCATAGACGCCAATGTCCTCGCCCATGAGAAAAACCCTTGGGTCTTTCTCCATGGCTTGGGCGAGGGCTTCCTGGATGGCGGCAGAAAAGCTGAGTTCACGGGTACTCATGCGAGGTCACCCATGGTGTGGACGCCGCGTAGCAGCGATGACGGCACGGGATCGGTACCCTTGGTGGCGAAGTCAAAGCCCGCCTGGATTTCCTGTTCCACTGACTCGCGGATGGCATCAATCTCGGCGCGGGTGGCAAGGCCAAGCGCTTCAAGTTCGTTCTCGAATGAGGGAATTGGATCACGGGATTTCCAATCCTCGATCTCGTCCTTTGAACGATAGCGGTTGCGGTCGGAGCGCGAATGGCCCTTGGTGCGATAGGTCTTGCATTCAATGAGGCTCGGCCCCTCGCCGTTGCGGGCGCGTTCAGTAGCCACAGCCATGGCTTCCGCCACATCGGCTATCGAGTTTCCATCGACCGCTACACCCGGCATGTTGTAGGATATGGCACGGGTTGCCACGTCTTTCACGGCCGTCGATCGCGCCGTTGAAACCGACATGCCATATTGATTGTTCTCGCAAACATAGATGACAGGCAATTTCCACACCGCCGCGATGTTCAGCGACTCGTGGAAGGCCCCCTCGTTGTTGGCGCCGTCGCCGAAGAAACACACGGCCACGTCTTTTGATTTACGCTGCTTGATGGCGAGGGCAGCACCCGTCGCCAGCGGCAAGCCGCCGCCGACAATGCCATTGGCACCAAGATTGCCGGTCGCCACATCGGCAATGTGCATGGAGCCGCCGCGGCCCTTGCAATAGCCTTCTTCCTTGCCGAAAAATTCGGCGAACATGAATTTCACTTCCGCACCTTTGCCGATGCAGTGGCCGTGGCCCCGGTGGGTGGAGGTGATGTAGTCGCGGTCCGTCAGGTCCATGCAGATGCCGATGGCCGAGGCTTCCTGGCCGATCGAGAGATGCATGGTGCCGTGGGTCAGGCCGCGCACATAGGAATCCTCAGCGACTTCCTCGAAGCGGCGCACCAGGTTCATCCGGCGCAACGCTTTTTTCAACTGCTCGGGTGCATGCGTTGCATAAAAGGGGCGGAGATTGCGGCCCGCCTCGACCGGCTTCGCAGGGGAATTCGTCGCCATGGCACCACGCTGTGTTGGGATGGTGCTTTATATACTTTTGGGAAGTATCACGTCAATATGTATCAGAATAACCTCTCCTACATAGTTGACAAGAATAATTGGTAGGTAAGAATTTGTAAACCTCGAAACGAAAATAAACGAAGGTAAAATGCAAAAAAACGAAAATTCACGACTCTTCTCAGCAAATTTCTTGCGGCAAACGAAAAAAAGTGAAACAATCGGCGATAGCGCTCCATTGTCATGAAATCCTGATGCTCGCCCTCAGTCCCCGTCAACAACAGATTCTCGCGCTTGCCCGGCAGACCGGCAATGTCGGCGTCGACGAACTTGCCGACCGCTTTGAAGTAACACCGCAGACCATCCGCAAGGACCTGAACGAGCTTTGCGACGGAAGGCAACTGGCGCGCACCCATGGCGGGGCCATGTTGTCTTCTGGTGTTGAAAACATGGGATACGAATCGCGTCGCCAGATCGCGGCCGCGGAAAAGCGCCTGATTGGGCAACGGGCCGCCTCACTTATTCCCAACAACTGTTCGCTGTTCATCAACATCGGCACCACAACAGAAGAAGTGGCCCGCGCCCTTACCCACCATGAAGGCCTGCTGATCATTACCAATAACATCCATGTGGCTTCGATCCTGATGCCGTGCCCGCACATTGATGTCATTATAGTGGGCGGAACGGTGCGGCGGAGCGATGGTGGCATCGTCGGTGAATCAGCCGTCGACACGATCGGTCAATTCAAGGTCGATCTCGCCGTCATGGGGGTTTCGGCGATTGACGATGATGGCTCGCTTCTCGACTTTGACGTGCGCGAAGTGCGCGCTGCCCAGGCCATCATGAACAATTCCCGTGAAGTCATGCTGGTGGCTGACGTGATGAAATTCTCCCGCACCGCCCCGGTGCGCATTGGTCACTTCTCGCAACTCGACACTTTTGTGACAGATCGTGCCCCGCCAGAAACAATCACTGATCTTTGCCGCCACAAAGCGATCGAACTTCACATCGCCTCTGACGGCACCGCGGAAACTGACGCAGGATCCAAGTAATGCACCATGATCTCTTCATCATTGGCGGTGGCGTCAACGGCTGCAGCATTGCCCGCGACGCGGCGGGCCGTGGGCTTACAGTTTTCCTCGCAGAACAGGATGACCTGGCTTCTGGCACCTCGTCGGCGTCCACGAAGCTGATTCACGGCGGGCTGCGCTATCTTGAACACTACAAGTTCCGGCTGGTGCGCGAGGCCCTGATCGAGCGTGAAGTGCTGCTCAAGTCCGCACCCCATATCATCTGGCCCCTGCGCTTTGTGCTGCCGCACCACGAGGGCCTGCGGCCCCGCGCCCTCATCCGCCTCGGCCTGTTCCTCTATGACCATCTGGGGGGCCGCAAAATCCTGCCGCCGACACGCAGCGTCGATCTCACCCATGACGTGACGGGCGTGCCCCTGAAACCCGATTTCACCCGGGGCTATGAATATTCCGATTGCTGGGTGGAGGATGCCCGGCTCGTTGTCCTCAATGCCCGTGATGCCGCCAATCGCGGTGCCACAATCCGGACGCGCGCCAAAGTCACTTCCGCCCGGCGCAAGGACGGTGCATGGATGATTGAGATTGAAACTAATGGCAAGACGGAAATGGTCACGGCCTCGGCCATCGTCAATGCAGCAGGGCCCTGGGTCAGCCAGGTGCTGGGACAGGTTATCGGCCGCAACGACCCCGACAAGATCCGCATGGTCAAGGGCAGCCACATTGTGGTGGACAAGCTCTATGACCATGATCGCTGCTATATTTTCCAGAATGGCGACAGCCGCATCTGCTTTGCCATTCCCTATGAACAGAACTTCACCCTGATCGGCACCACCGATGAAGACCACAAGGGCGAGCCTGAAAAGCCCGAGATCACGGAAGCGGAAATCGATTACCTTCTGAAATCCGTCGGCGAGTATTTCCGCAAACCCGTGACGCGTGAAATGTTGCGCTGGTCCTATTCCGGCATTCGTCCCCTGTATGACGATGGTGCCAGCAAAGCCCAGGAAGCGACGCGCGACTATGTGTTGAAGCTGGACCGGCCGGATGGCCAACCGCCGGTGCTTTCGGTGTTCGGCGGAAAAATCACCACAGCCCGCAGGCTTTCGGAAGCGGTCATGGCGGAGCTAAAGCCGTTATTTCCCAGGATGACAGGCAACTGGACAGCCAAGGCACATTTGCCCGGCGGCAACATTGCCCATGACAAGGTGGAGCAACGCATTGCTGAATTGACACGCGCCTATTCCTTTCTCAAACCCGCCAATGTGCGCCGGTTGTTCCGGGCCTATGGCACGGAAGTGGACAAGCTGCTGGAAGGCGCGCGCTTTGCCGCTGATCTCGGCAATTTCATCGGACCTTTGAGCGAGCGCGAGATCGAACACCTGAAATCAAGGGAATGGGCCATGACGGCGGACGATATCCTGTGGCGGCGCTCAAAACTCGGGCTGCACATGAAGCCCGAAGAACAAAAAGCCTTGCGCGACTACATGGGCGAAGGCCAAAAGCAGAAGATCCGGAAACCCAAGAAAGCAAGCTGATGTCCAGCCACATTCTCGCCATCGACCAGGGCACGACATCATCGCGGGCCATTGTCTTTGACCGGAACCTCTCGCCGAGGGGCAAGGGCCAGCAGGAGTTCAAACAGTATTTTCCGGCATCAGGATGGGTTGAGCATGACCCCGAGGAAATCTGGAAGAGCGTGATTGCGACGTGCAAGGCTGCACTGAAAAAGGCCAGGCTCAAGCCCTCGGCCATTGCCGTCATCGGCATCACCAACCAGCGCGAAACCGTGGTGGTTTGGAACCGCCGGACGGGCAAAGCCATCCACAAGGCCATCGTCTGGCAGGACCGCCGCACCGCCGACATGTGCAAGGCCTTGAAGGAAGCAGGCCACGAGGCGCTTTTCACGGCGAAAACCGGATTGCTGCTTGATCCATATTTTTCCGGCACCAAGCTTTCCTGGCTGCTCGACCATGTGAAGGGGGCCCGCGATGCCGCCAACCGTGGCGAACTTGCCTTCGGAACCATCGACACATTCCTGATCTGGCGGCTCACTGCTGGGCAAGTCCATGCCACCGACGCCACCAACGCCTCGCGCACCCTGCTCTACAACATCCACACGGGCGCTTGGGATGATGAGTTGCTCCGTATACTGAATATTCCGCCCTCCCTGTTGCCCGAGGTGCGCGATTGTTCCGCTGACTTCGGCATCGCCGATGCGAAAATTCTTGGTGCTGCCATGCCGATTGGCGGTGTAGCGGGCGACCAGCAGGCAGCCAGCATCGGGCAGGCCTGTTTTTCTCCCGGCATGATGAAGTCAACCTATGGCACGGGCTGCTTTGCGCTGCTCAATACCGGTGACAAACCCGTTCCGTCGCGCAACCGACTGCTCACCACCGTCGCCTATCAACTCAATGGCAAACGCACCTACGCGCTTGAAGGGGCGATTTTCATTGCCGGCGCTGCCGTGCAATGGCTGCGCGATGGCCTCAAGATCATCAAGTCTGCCAGCGAAACGGGGGCCTTGGCCAAATCCGCCGATGACACGCAGCAGGTCTATCTCGTGCCGGCCTTTGTCGGCCTTGGCGCCCCCTATTGGAACGCCGAGGCACGCGGTGCCATTTTCGGCCTGACACGCGGCACCACAAGCAAAGAACTGGCGCGGGCCGCGCTTGAATCGGTGTGCTACCAGACGCGCGATCTTCTGGAGGCCATGCAGAAAGACTGGGGCAGCAGCAACGAAACGGTCCTGCGTGTTGATGGCGGCATGACCGCCTCCGACTGGACCATGCAGATGCTCGCCGACACACTCAATGCCCCGGTCGACCGGCCCAAGGTTTTGGAAACCACCGCCGTGGGTGCGGCCTATCTTGCCGGACTGTATGCAGGCCTGCTTCCTGCCCCGGAAATCTTTGCCAAGCGCTGGAAACGCGACAAGCGCTTTGTGCCAAAAATGAAGGCGGACTTGCGCGAGAAGAAATATGCCGGTTGGAAAGACGCCATTCGAAAGGTCCTGGCCTAGGGATGCTTGAAGCGCTGCGCACCCTCTCCGCGACGATTGGCAGCGATCCCCTGCTCGTTCAGGCGGCGGGCGGCAATACTTCGCTGAAGCGCGATGGCATCATGTGGATCAAGGCTTCCGGCACTTGGTTGCGTGACGCGATGGCAAAAGAAATTTTTGTGCCGCTCGACTTCCTTGCCCTCCGCGCTGCCCTTGAGCGCGATGATCCGGCCTGCGAGGCTTGCGTTCCGTTTGTGCGGCAGGAAATCAATCCAACGGGCCTGCGACCGTCCATTGAAACCTCCGTACATGGATTGATGCGCCAAGCTGTCGTGCTGCACGTGCATTGCGTCAATACCATTGCCTGGGCGGTCCAGCAGGATGCCAAGGCCCTCCTCGCACCGCTGCTGGCACCCTTCAACTGGGCTTTCGTTCCCTATGCGCGGCCGGGCTTGCACTTGTGCCGTGCCATACGCAGCGTCATTGCGCCCGAAACCGAAGTGCTGATCCTGCAAAACCACGGCCTTGCCGTGGCTGGCGCAACCGTGGCCGAAGCCGAGACCCTGTTGCGCCGCGTGGTCAAGTTGCTGAAACGGCCTGTCCGGAAATCACAACAGCCGGATCTGGCGGGTCTTGCGGTGCTTGCCAAGGGGAAATCCTACCGCCTGCCCGCCGACGAAATTTCCCACGGCTTTGCCCTTGATGCCTGGAGCCACGCCCACGCGGCCAATCGCTGCCACTACCCCGATCACGTGCTGTTTCTGGGCGCGAAAATCCCTTCTGATCCAGCGTCAGATGCTCCGGCCCTGGCCATCGTCGGCAAGGGTGTTCTTGTCCATGAAAACGCGAGAGCCGCAGTGGAACCGATGCTCGGCTGCCTCAGCAATGTTTTTGCCAGGCTTGATCCATCGTCACGACTGACATCGCTCAGCGATGAGGACAATGACCAGTTGTTGAACTGGGACGCGGAGAAATACCGCCTCGCGCTGAATACGACGCCGTCGTGACCTATGCCGCAGCCTTCTGCAAATTGCGGCTGTCCAGAAGGTTTGAAAACATCTGTTCGCTGTATTTCCGAACCCCTGGCATCAGCGGCAGGGCCTCGGCCTTTACGCGGTCATAGGCACCAGGACCCAGGGCCTGTTCCAGCCATTCGATATATTGCGGAATATGCGCCCAACGCTTGACCAGTGCCGGCGTCAATTCACAGTGGAACTGCGTGCCGAACAGGCAATCTCCCGCCACCATGGCCTGCACCGCTGTCGTGTCAGAGGCTGCCAATGCCCGCGCACTTTCCGGAAGTTCTGTTACCTCGGCATGGTGCCATTGCATCATGCGCATGGTTTTCGGCAGGCCCGCCATCAAAGGATCAGTCGTGTTGATCGTCACATCACCGATGCCAACCTCTGCCGCGCGGGCAATTCCGACCTTGCCGCCAAGCGCTTCGGCCAGAAGCTGCATGCCAAGGCAGACCCCGAAAAACGGCCTGTTATAGTCATGGGCCCAATCGCGGACCGCTTGTTTTTCGGCCACAAGCCAGGGAAAAGCCCGTTCTTCCCACACATCCATGGCACCGCCCATGACGAGCAGGAAGTCATAGGGTGCGAGCGATGGAATTGCTTCGCCACGGTGCAGCATCACGGTGTCAAGGCTGGCACCACGGGCCCGAAGAAACTCGCCGAACAAGCCCGGCGGTTCGTCATCCATGTGTTGAAATACAAGGGCCCGTTTGAGCATTGCCGGTTCATCCAAAAAAGTGAAG
>JANNFZ010000328.1:0-3732 GCA_031380375.1 Hyphomicrobiales bacterium | reverse complement strand
TATTCGGCGGGCCAGGGGGCGGGCTGGATTGCCTCTCTCCTCGGTGCCATCGTGGTACTTGTCATCTATGGCCAAGTGTTCAAGCCAAAGGCTGGCTGAACCAACACAGTGTCGTTTTTTCTCTAGCGGTCGTTTTTGAGCCATGGCATAGGACCGCCATGGCCAATCTTGTGATTACCTTCTGGCGCGATATCCCGTCGTCCGTTTCCGTGAAACTCGGGCGGAAAGAGGAAAAACGCATGCTCGACAACTGCTTCATGGAAGCAATCGACATGGCGGCCATGCGCGATGGTGCCACCAATACCGATGATTATCTGGCGGACTGGCGGCGGGGTGAAGCCATACCCGTGTCGGATGATCTTGGCTCCGAGGCCGACCGGGCCAAGGCCGAACTCGAAACCACCTATACCCAGGAACGCATCAAGCAGATGATCGGCAATGGAGGCCGAAACGCGTCATGACCCATACCATCGTCTCGTCGGCCACCCGCACACACATCATCGGTTTCGACAGGCCCTTCACCGTCATCGGTGAGCGCATCAACCCGACAGGCCGCAAGAAGCTGGCGGCGGAAATGCAGGCCGGCAATTTCGAAACCGTCATCAAGGATGCCCTGGCGCAGATGGCGGCAGGAGCACACATTCTCGACATCAATGCCGGTGTTACCGCCGTCAACCCGAACGAGACCGAGCCGCCGCTGATGAAGCAGACGCTGGAGATCGTCATGTCGGTGACGGACTTGCCGCTGTGCATCGACTCGTCAGTGACTTCCGCCCTGAAGATGGGACTGGAAACCGCCAGGGGCCGGCCGTTGGTCAACTCGGTCACCGGAGAAGAAGAGAAGCTTGAGGCCATCCTGCCGTTGATTGCCAAATACAACGTGCCGGTGGTGGCGATTTCAAACGACGAGACGGGCATCTCCGAAGACCCGGATGTGCGCTTTGCCGTCGCCAAAAAGATTGTCGAGCGGGCCGCGGATTTCGGCATCAAGTCGCACGATATTGTGGTTGATCCGCTGGTCATGCCGATTGGCGCCATGGGCACCGCAGGACAGCAGGTGTTTCGGCTGGTGCGACGTTTGCGCGAGGAGTTGAAAGTCAACACCACGTGTGGTGCTTCCAATGTTTCCTTCGGCATGCCGAACCGCCGGGCGCTGACAGGCTATTTCCTTGCCATGGCGGCAAGCCACGGCATGACGAGTGCCATCATGAACCCGCTGCATGATGAAGACATGCACGCGATCTACGGTGCCAATGTGTTGAACGGCACCGACGCCCACTGCAAATTCTGGACCAACAGGTTCCGTGAAATGACGGCGGCTCCTTCGGCGGCGGCGCAAGCCGCTGGCGAAATTTCATCCAATGCCGACATCGAGGCCCGCCGTGCGGCCCGGGAAGCGCGGCGGCGGAGGTAGTTCCCGCGTCATGGATGCAGAGCGCTTTCATGTCACTTATCGTGTGACACCCGACGACGAGAGGCCGATTGCGGCCCATGCCAAGGATATCTGTGTCGAGCAAACGGTGGAAATTCCGGCGGACGCCATTCCGCAAAACCATTGGGACACCGGACTTATCGGCCACGTTGAGAATATCACAGAGCGGAAGGGTGAGCCCACCGATTATGATGTAGTGATCAGCTATCGGGTCGATCTCACCAACAATGAAATTCCAAATCTCCTCAACGTGCTGTTCGGCAATATTTCCATACGGCGCGGCATCAAGATTGTTGCTGTCCAATTCACCGAGGATCAGCTCAAGGCTTATGGCGGCCCGCGCTTTGGCATTGACGGCATTCGCAAGGCACTCGGCGTGCATGGGCGGCCGCTGGCAACGACGGCGATCAAGCCGCTTGGCCTTTCGGCAAAAGAACTTGCCGCCATGTGCGGGGGCTATGCGCGGGGCGGGCTTGATACGATCAAGGACGACCACGGCCTGATCGACCAGCATTTCCATCCCTTTATGGAACGGGTGAGCCGCATCCAGAATGAGATACGTGCCGCCAACGCCAAGACCGGCCGCATCACACACTATTATCCGATGGTGGCGGGGCGCTTCGACGGAGTCGAGGCGCAATTTGCACATGCGAAGGCGGAAGGATGTTTCGGTGTTTTGGTGGCACCATTTCTGATTGGTCCTGATGCAGGCTTTAATCTCGCGCGCAAATATGATCTGGCGGTGATGACTCATCCGACATTCAGCGGCACGCATTTTCATGATCCCCGTCACGGCATCACGCCTGCGGTGTTGCTGGGCACACTGTTCCGCCTTTTTGGCGCCGACATATCGGTTTATCCCAATGCGGGCGGGCGCTTTACCTTCTCGCTACAGGAATGCCATGAATTGAACACGGCCTTGCGGGGACCGTTCGGTCCGCTCAAGGGCGCATTCCCGGCTCCAGCCGGTGGCATGGTGATTGAAAAGGTGGGAGACATGGTTGAGGCCTATGGAAAAGACACGGCCCTGCTGATCGGCGGCGCATTGTTGCGTTATTCGCTTGATCCGGAAGTCAGCGCCCGGGCTTTTGTCAAAGCACTGGAAAAGGTGTCAGCATGAACCATGTGCGCCGCTTCAAGGACTTTGCCTGGGATGAGGTTCCCGTTCTCGCCTACAAGGATGGCGGGCCATACAAGGGTGTGACGCGCCAGGTGCTGTTTGAAGGCAAGGACGCGCTGCCGGTGCAGTGGCGCTATTTCGAGGTGGAGCCGGGCGGGCATTCAACGCTTGAGCGCCACGCCCATCTCCACAATGTGCTGATCCTGCGCGGGCAGGGTAGCTGCCTCGTAGACGGCATCATCCACGAGATTTCCGAGCATGACTTGGTGCATGTCCCGAGCCTTGCCTGGCACCAGTTCCGGGCCGCCAATGATGCGCCGCTCGGGTTTCTCTGTCTTGTGGCCGAGGACCGCGACCGCCCGCAACTGCCGGATGCGGATGATCTGGCGGAATTGCGCCGCAATTCGAAGGTTGCGGAATTTATCAGGCCGTAACAAAACGTGCCATGACCGAGCAGAATCCCCTCATCGTTTTTACGCCTTCCGGCAAGCGCGGACGCTTTGCCGTGGGAACACCTGTGCTCACGGCGGCCCGGGCGCTGGGCGTTGACATTGACTCGGTCTGCGGCGGCCGGGCCATTTGCGGGCGCTGCCAGATCAATGTCGGCGAGGGGGAATTTGCCAAGCACGGCATCACCTCCGGCAATGCGCATGTGTCCGGCATAACCAAAGTCGAGGAACGCTACGACAAGATCAGGGGTCTTGCTGCGGGACGCCGCCTGTCCTGCCAGACGCAGATCATTGGCAATCTCGTCATCGATGTGCCGCCGGAATCGCAGGTCCACAAGCAAGTGGTGCGCAAGGAAGCCGACACCCGCGTCATAGCACTCGATCCCGCCACCAAGCTCTATTACATCGAAGTGGAAGAGCCGGACATGCACAAGCCCACGTCCGATCTCGAACGGGTTTATGCGGCGCTGAAATCGCAATGGAATGTCGATGGCGTCACCTGTGACCTCGCCATCATCGCAAATTTGCAGAAGGCGCTGCGCAAAGGTGAATGGAAAATCACCTGCGCCATCTATTCGCGAGCCCCTGGCGGCGGAAATCGTCTCGCTGCTATCTGGCCCGGCTTCCATGACAGCGTGTTTGGTCTTGCCATCGACGTGGGCTCCACCACCATTGCCGCCCATCTCACCAATCTTTCGACGGGCGAGATTGCGGCATCGGCGGGCCTGATG
>JANNFZ010000263.1:0-6665 GCA_031380375.1 Hyphomicrobiales bacterium | reverse complement strand
GGTAAACAACTCCGACACCAGGAGGCGCCCGACACGGCCATGGTATTTCGTGCCCAGGATATGCTTGATCTTGCGGTGGGTTTTGGTGTCGTCCGAACCATATTGGATTTTGTCGATATCAGCGGCGCGTACTGCAAAAGGCATGAGTTTGCCATCAAACCGGGCGCCAGCGACAAACACTTCAGCCTGACCAGATATGCACACCAAGCGAACGTTGGCACCAGAAGGCGCATAGACGCCTTCGGGCTCACCATCCCACACATCTGCGATGCGTTGACCAATGGCATTGAATTGTTCGCCTTCAACAACAACATCGAGAGTTCCCGTTGCTGGCACAATGCCGGTTTCATAGCCGGGGACGCGATATTCAAACGACTGACCCCGGGCGAGTTTGACGATGTTGAAATAGTTCAGCGGAACGCGGGCATCGTCAATATTGATGATGGGTTTGTTGTTGTTATCATGGGGCGGGATGTGCATGGAGTTTGTTCCTTCAAGCCCACCCCTGTTGCATGAATGCCTGGACTTCGGCTGTACTGGGCATGGCGGGCGCGCAGCCCACACGCGTGACCACAATGGCGGCAGTGGCAGCGCCACGGCTCACAGCCTCTGACAGTGAAGCTCCCGCAACGAGACCAGAGACAAGGCCGCCCATAAAACCATCCCCGGCGCCCGTTGGCTTTAGTGCATTCACCGCGAATACCGCCGTGTCGAAACGGCCGCCATTGTTGAAGGTCGTGCAACCCTTGCCACCCATCTTGTAAACCACCACGCGCCCCGGCTGACCGGCCAATTGTTCAGCAAGAGACAATCCGTTTTGCGTGCCCGCCAAAACGGCAAACTCCTCGTCATTTGCAACGATGATGTCACACATGTCGGCGGCCATGGAACACACCAGTTGTGCCTCGGCTTTTGAGGTCCAGGAATAGGGGCGGAAGTCAATGTCGATGATCAAAACAAGGCCGGCAACCCGAGCCATGCGAATGGCCTTGAAGGTGGCGCTGCGGGACGGCTCCCGCGCCAGGGACGTTCCTGTCACGATTACCGCTGCGAACACGCCGAAGTCGATAGCGTCGACATCGGCTTCTGTTACACGAAAGTCGGCCGCGTCATTGCGATAGATGACAGATTGGCAATTTTGGGCGCGCGTCTCGACAACGGCGAGCGAATTTCGCGCATCGCCGCCAACGGTTTTTATGAATCGTGTTTCGACATCGTGGGATATAAGTGCCTTCAACGTGTAGCGGCCCACAGCATCGTTCGAGACAGCTGTCAGCAAAGCAGCCTTGCCGGCCTGTCTGGCAATGGCCACCGCAATGTTGGCAGCAGAGCCGCCAAGAGTCGCGCTGAATTTTTCAGCGTCTTCAATCGCTGTTCCCGGTGGGTCGGCATAGAGATCAAGCCCGGCCCGTCCAATGACGAGGAAACTGTTCTTCCGCAATTGATCAAACATGGCTCAGACACCGGCGCGCTGGCTGCTGCGGCCACGTTCAATGTCGTCATGTGCCTGCAATACCTCGGGGCGATTTGAGACAGAGGGAGTGCCGATTTCCCACCAAGTGTGGCCTTCCTTGGTCCAGCCTTCATGAGCATCGACTTTGAGGCAGATGACATAAGTCTTTTTGGATGCTTTTGCGCGGGCGAATGCATCCTTCAGACCATCAATTGAATGCACGTCTTCTGCCACAGCTCCCATGGCGCGGGCATGGGCTGCAAAGTCAACAGCGAAGGGGCCGGTCTCGATATTGCAGTCGGCAATAAGATTGTTGTACGAAATGTTGCCCGTGTTGTTCTGCAATTTGTTGATGACGGCAAAGCCGCCATTGTCGCAGACAATAATGATCAACTTTCTTCCGTTGAGAACGGACGAATATATGTCCGAGTTCATCATAAGGTAGGAACCGTCGCCAGTGAAAACGATTGTGTCGCGTTCGGGCTCGGGTTCCATTTGTGCGATGCGCGCTCCCCAGCCACCGGCAATTTCATAGCCCATGCAGGAGTAGCCAAACTCCACGTCAACTGAGCCCGGGGAAAGCGTGCGCCAATTGGCTGTCAATTCGGCCGGAAGTCCACCCGCAGCAGCAATAACGCGGTCCTGTGAGTGGCACACACTGTTGATGGCGCCTATGACTTGGGCGTAGGACATCGGACGGTTGGTTCCTGCCGGGGACGTGGGGCTGATATTGGCATCCACGTAGGTGTCCCAGGCCTTGCGTTCTGTATCGGCTTTGGCGGACCAATCATCAGATGAGCGGTATTCGGCCATGGCTTGCGACAAGTTGACAAGGGAGAGCAATGCATCCCCCACGACCGGCAAGGACAAATGCTTGGCGGCGTCAAATCGCCCGACATTGACTGAAATGATTTTTGCATCACGGTCAAAAGCTGTCCATGAGCCTGTGGTGAAATCCTGCAATCGTGTTCCCACAGCCAGAATGCAATCGGCCTGGGCCGCAATGGTATTGGCGGAATTTGATCCCGTGACGCCAAGAGGACCAATGTTCAAGTCGTGCCCGTGCAAGATATTGGCCCTGCCGGCAATTGTTTCAACAACCGGAATATTGTGTCGCTCAGCGAAATGCAGAAGTTCGCCGGAAGCTCCGGAATATTGCACCCCGCCGCCGCCGATGATCAGTGGCCGCTTGGCTGTTTTGAGCAGCCGGGCCGCCGCCATGATTTCAGCATGGTCGGGTGCCTGACGACGAATGGAATGTATGCGTTCCGCAAAGAACTCTTCGGGAAAGTCATAGCTCCAACCCTGGACATCCTGGGGCAATCCCAGGAAAACCGGGCCGCAATCTGCGGGGTCCAGCATGGTGGCGATGGACTTGGGCAGGGATTGGATGATCTGCGCCGGGTGGGTAATCCTGTCCCAGTATCGGGTGACGCACTTGAATGCGTCATTTACAGTGATTGTCGGATCATTGAAGTGTTCAACCTGCTGCAACACCGGGTCGGGCAGGCGGCTCACATAGGTATCGCCACAAAGGAACATAATCGGCAGGCGGTTGGTGTGTGCCACACCTGCGGCAGTCACCATGTTGGTTGTGCCGGGCCCCGCTGAAGCAGTCGCAAACATGAAGCGGCGGCGCAGTTTTTGCTTTGCATAGGCCACAGCGGCAAGCGCCATGGATTGCTCGTTCTGGCCGCGCCACAGGGGCAGTTCCTGCCGGTATTCGTGCAAGGCTTCGCCGAGGCATATCACATTGCCATGGCCAAAGATGCCAAAGCCGCCACCGCAGAGGCGCTGTTTGACACCATCGATCAAAATGAATTGGTTTGCCAAGTGTCGCACCAGGGCCTGTGCCGTGGTCAATCGAAATGTTCGAGGGTGTTGTGACATAGCAGGACTCCAACCGTACTTGACGGCGCAGGTTAGGTATTGTTTACTGACTTTGCAAGCGCTTGCAAAAAAAGGCTCGTTGGTGACGCAGATTGGTGTCGGAATCGTCGGTGGCGGATACATGGGAAAGGCCCATGCCGTGGCCATGGCGGCGGTCGGTGCGGTGTTCGACACTGCCCTGCGGCCTTCCCTTGAACTGATCTGCACGACAACTGACCAAGGTGCCGCTGACAAGGCGAGGCAGTTTGGTTTCAAGCGCTCCACATCTGACTGGCGGAAACTGGTGGCTGATCCGGCCGTGCAAGCCGTTGTCATCGCGAGCCCACAGGAAACCCATCATGATATTGCCGGTGCGGCCATTGCACTTGGCAAGCATGTGCTTTGTGAAAAGCCGCTTGGACTCAGTCTTGCTGAAAGTCGTGCCTTGGTGGATGCCGCTGAACGAAGTGACTGCATTCACATGGTGGCCTTCAACTATATCCGCACTCCCGCATCGCAACTTGCGCGTCAAATGATTGCCCGCGGCGAGATTGGCGAGATCACCTTTCTGCGTGCTGAACATACAGAAGATTTTTTGGCTGACGCTTCCGTTTCGGGAGACTGGCGCACGCAAGGCCGTGCCAATGGCAACATGGGGGATCTTGCACCGCACATTGTCAATGCCGCTTTGGCCCTGGCCGGACCGATCACATCCTTGGTTGCTGATATTGCAACCGTGCATAAAACCAGAGGCGGAGTTGTCGTCACCAATGATGACCAAAGCGCCATCATGTGTCGCTTTGCCAATGGTGCCACGGGCCAACTCTTCATTAGTCGCATCGCGACAGGCCGCAAGATGGGATACGCGTACGAAGTCTACGGCACCCAAGGCTCCATTCGTTTTGATCAGGAAGACCAGAATGCATTGTGGCTTTATCGCGCCGAGGGTGCCGAGGACAGGCGTGGATTTGCCAAAATTCTCACAGGCCCTCTGCATCCTGACTACAAGCCTTTCTGCCTGGGGCCGGGGCATGGCACGGGCTATCAGGACCAAATCATTATTGAAGCGCGGGACTTCCTGCAGGCGATCCATGAAGGCAGGCCAAAATGGCCAACGTTCCGTGATGGCATGCTTGTGAGCCAGGTCATTGAGGCCGGCTGGCGCTCCCACGAGGGGCGGCGCTGGGTGGATATTGCAGAAATTTGAGAGCGCGAGATGACGATCAAGATTGGAAATGCACCCTGTTCCTGGGGTGTCGAGTTCGCCGGTGACCCGCGCAATCCGATGTGGCAACGCGTGCTCGATGAGTGCAAGACCGCTGGTTATGACGGCATAGAGCTTGGGCCTATTGGCTTCATGCCTGAAGATCCGGCGGTGTTGGGCGATGCACTTTCCGCCCGTGGCCTGCAACTCATCGGTGGTGTGGTGTTCCGGCCGTTTCACGATGCTGGCAAATGGGATGAAGTGAAGGATGCAGCGATCCGGACTTGCCGGTCGCTCGTGGCGCATGGAGCCAAACATTTGGTGCTGATCGATTCCATCTCGCCACGCCGCGCGCCCACGGCAGGAAGATCGGACGAAGCTGAACAAATGTCGAAAGCCGAATGGCAGGGCTTTGCATCCCGTTTCCACGCCATCGCAAAGATTGGCAGTGAGGAGTTTGGCCTTACAGTTTCATTGCACCCGCACGCCGCGGGCTTCATGGACTTTGAGGCGGAAGTCGAGCGGCTTCTTGGTGAAATCGACGCAGACCTGCTGAAGCTCTGCCTTGATACCGGTCATTCGCACTTTGCGGGGTTTGACCCATTTGCCTTCATGCAGCGCCATCGGGACCGGCTCGCCTATGTCCACTTCAAGGATATCGATCCGGTCGTTAGGGCTGATGTGATCGCCAAACGCACTGATTTCTACAAGGCCTGCGGGCAGGGCATTTTCTGCAATCTCGGCAAGGGCATGACGGACTTCAGGGCCGTGCAGATGCTTCTGCTCAAAACCGGGTATGATGGCTGGTGCACGGTGGAGCAGGACTGCGACCCGGCCGGCACGACGATTCCCCTTGATGATGCGCGCGCCAATCGTGATTATCTGCGTTCAATCAATTTCTGATTTCCGGAGTTACTCATGGCACTTTTGAACTGGGGCATGATTGGCGGTGGTGAGGGAAGCCAGATTGGACCGGTGCATCGCATAAGTGCCACCATGGACGGACGCCTTGCCTTGAAAGCGGGCGCACTTGATGCCGAGCCGTCGAAAGGCCGCGACTTTGCCATGCGCCTCGGCATTGCCGGCGACCGTGCCTATGGTGACTGGAAGGAGATGCTCGCTGGCGAAAAGGACCGCAAGGAGCGCATTGATCTCGTCACTGTGGCAACACCCAATTCCACACACTATGCGATTACAAAGGCCTTTCTTGAGGCAGGCATTCACGTGTTGTGTGAAAAGCCCATGACTGTGACAGTGGATGAAGCTGAGGATATTGCTGCCACCGCCAAACGAACCGGCGCCATTTGTGCGGTCAACTATGGCTACACCGGTTATTCCCTGGTGCGACACATGCGGGCCATGGTGGAGCGAGGTGACCTTGGCAAGGTGAGGCTGATTGTCGTTGAATTCTCCCACGGCTTCCATGCTGACGCGTCGGATGCGGAAAACCCCCGCATGCGCTGGCGCTATGACCCCGCCCAGGCCGGCATCTCAGGCCAGTTTGCAGATTGCGGCATTCATGCCCTGCATATGGCAAGTTTCGTCTCAGGACAAAACGCGCGGGAGCTCAGTGCTGATTTTGTCTCCGCCATTTCCAGCCGCGAGTTGGAAGATGATGCCATGGTCAATGTCCGCATGGATGGCGGAGCGACCGTCCGGCTGTGGACCAGTTCCGTCGCGGTTGGCAGTTTCCATGGCTTCAATATTCGTATTTTCGGTGAAAACGGCGGATTGCGCTGGGCTCAGCAGTGGCCAGACCAGTTGCAGTGGACACCTTTGAATAGCCGCAGCGAAACCATTGAGCGCGGCAGCAGTGGCCTCTCTCACGATGCGGAACGGGCCACACGCATTGCCACGGGTCATTCCGAAGGCATGCTGGTGGCCTTCGCCAATATCTATGCTGACCTGGCAGATGTAATCGAGGCTCGCCGCCGGGGTACCGCCCCCGGCCTGCAGGCCCTGCATTTCCCGACCGCACTCGATGGCCTGCGTTCCATCGCAGCAATCAAGGCATCGGTTGAGTCGGCAAAGGCCGGTGGCGCATGGACGGATGCGCGGCCGCCGAGCTTACGGAGCTAGTTTGCGGCCATTGTTGGATGATGCAACCAAAACTGACAAAACGCGATCGGAAATTGAACG
>JANNFZ010000245.1:0-4507 GCA_031380375.1 Hyphomicrobiales bacterium | reverse complement strand
CTCGATGAAACCCTCGCCACCCTTCCAGCTTCTTGTGCCATTCAAGGTAATCTTTCGCCCCAGACTCTGTTGGCTGGTGGAACCATTCTTGAACAAGAGACGAGGCGAATTCTGGCGCAAGTTCCAACAAACCGACATGTGTTTAATCTTGGCCACGGGATTGTGCCTGCCACACCGCCTCAACATGTGACGGAACTGCTTGCGATTATTCGCGGGCTCGACGGTAGCGGCAGATGATCTATCTTTGGCTTAAAGTTGTTCATATTCTTGCCGTCACGGCGTGGATGGCCGGGCTCTTCTATTTGCCAAGGCTTTTTGTCTATCACTCCGCGGATGCACCCGGATCGGATACTGAGGGCATCTTCAAAATCATGGAGCGGCGGCTCTTGAAGGCGATCATGCGACCGGCTGCGGTGGTGGCATTGGCTTCAGGTGCCGGACTTGTTGCAATGGGCGGTGCCAGCCTGTCGGAACCCTGGCTATGGATCAAGCTCGTTTTGGTTCTCGCGATGACCGGTTTTCACGGCAGTCTGGAATTTTTTGTGAGGCAGTTTGCTTGGGGATTGCGTCCGGCAAGTAGTCGGTTTTTCCGGTTGTGGAACGAGGTTCCGTCGCTTTTGCTGGTCTTGATTGTCATTGCCGTGGTGATCCGGCCGTTCTCCTGAAAAGGCTTTTGCTTTTCGCGGGGAAGTGTTATGGGGCTTTTGCCGCCAAAGCGGTTTCCTTCCTTTCGCCCTGTTCCGTGCTGCCAATTTCGTTGCCACGACGGGCCCATCCAAAGAACTGACATGACCACCATTGACGACCTGAAGGAGATCAAACTCTCCGAACTTAAACGTAAAACTGCCGCCGAACTCGTGAGCCTCGCCGAGGAACTCGAGGTGGAAAATGCCAGCGCGCTGCGCAAGCAAGAGCTGATGTTTGGCATTCTGAAGAACCTCGCGGCGCGCAATGTCGAGATCGTCGGCCAGGGCGTTCTCGAAGTGCTGCAGGACGGCTTCGGCTTCCTGCGCTCTGCTGAGGCGAACTATCTGCCAGGCCCCGATGACATCTATGTGAGCCCGAGCCAGATCCGGAAATTTGCGGTGCGCACCGGCGACACGGTGGAAGGCCAGATCCGCAGTCCAAAGGACGGCGAGCGCTATTTTGCGCTGCTCAAGGTCAACGCAGTCAATTTCGAAGACCCCGACAAAGTCCGCCACAAGGTTCACTTTGACAACCTGACACCGCTTTATCCCGAACAGCGCTTCGACCTGGAAATTGCCGATCCAACCCGAAAGGATTATACGGCGCGGGTAATCGACATCGTGTCACCGCTGGGCAAAGGACAGCGCGCGCTCATCGTGGCTGCGCCGCGAACCGGCAAGACTGTGGTGCTGCAGAACATCGCCCATTCGATTTCAACCAATCATCCCGAATGTTTCCTGATCGTGCTGCTGATCGACGAGCGGCCCGAGGAAGTGACGGACATGCAGCGGTCGGTAAAGGGCGAGGTCATCAGCTCGACCTTCGACGAACCGGCGACGCGCCATGTGCAGGTCGCCGAAATGGTCATCGAAAAAGCCAAACGCCTTGTCGAGCATGGCCGCGACGTGGTGATCCTGCTTGATTCGATCACCAGGCTCGGAAGGGCCTACAACACGGTTGTGCCGTCTTCCGGCAAAGTGCTGACGGGTGGTGTCGATGCCAATGCGTTGCAACGCCCAAAGCGCTTTTTCGGTGCGGCGCGCAACATTGAACAGGGCGGTTCGCTGACCATCATTGCGACCGCGTTGATCGACACCGGCAGCCGCATGGATGAGGTGATCTTTGAAGAATTCAAAGGCACCGGCAATTCGGAAATCATTCTCGACCGCAAGGTTTCGGACAAGCGGGTGTTCCCGGCCATCGATATCCTGCGCTCCGGCACCCGCAAGGAAGAATTGCTGGTGAAGCCCGATGTGCTTAAAAAGACCTATGTGCTGCGCCGCATCCTCAATCCCATGGGCACCGTCGATGCCATTGAATTCCTCTTGGACAAGTTGCGCCAAACAAAGGGCAACAGCGATTTCTTTGACAGCATGAATGCCTGATCCTGCCCGGTAGGGCCGGGCAAATCGGTATCGATTCGAATCCGAAATGATTGAGCCCGAGACCATATTTGCGGTGTCCAGCGGCTCCGGCAGGGCTGGAGTCGTGGTGGTGCGGGTATCGGGTCCTGCCAGCCGGGATTTGGTCACAAAGCTGGTCGGAAGACTTCCAGAGGTCCGGCGATTCTCTGTACGCAAACTATCAAGCCATGACGGCACATTGCTTGATCGGGCGGTGGTGATTTGGCTGCCCGGACCCAATACTGTGACCGGCGAGGACATGGCGGAGTTCCATGTGCATGGCAGCCCGGCTGTTGTCGCCCAGCTCCTGCGGGACCTCTCACAGCAATTGAAATGCCGGCTTGCCGAACCTGGCGAATTTACCAGACGGGCCTTTGACAACGAGCGGTTGGGCCTTCTCGAGGTTGAAGGACTTTCGGACCTTTTGGCTGCGGAAAGCGAGGCCCAGCGCCGTCTTGCGATTCGGCAGTTTTCGGGCGAGTCGACAGCGGTCGTGGAAGCCTGGCGGACTGGCCTTCTTTCCGCTTTGGCGCTGCTGGAAGCAGCGATTGATTTTTCCGATGAACAGGATGTGGCGGAGTCAGCTGTTGCACGCGCCATGGCGGCGCTTGAAAAACTGCTTGCGGAACTGTCCCGGGCCGCGGATGCCGCAGAGCGGGTGTCGGCCATTCGCCGGGGACTGCGGGTGGTGATTGCCGGTCCCGTCAATGCCGGCAAGTCGTCGCTGCTCAATTGCTTGGCAGGCCGAGACGCCGCCATCGTGTCTGACATTCCCGGCACGACGCGGGATATTATCGATGCCCCGGTCATGCTCGGAGGTGTACCTGTTCTTTTGACTGATACGGCTGGGCTGCGCGACGGCAGCTTCGATGCCATCGAGATGGAGGGCATGGCGAGGACCAGGCGGGCGCTGCTGGAGGCGGATGTGGTGGTATGGGTTGAAGCCGCTGATGTGAAGGCTTTGCCACCGCCAGGTGTTACGCCGGACTTTCGTCTGCTCAACAAGGCTGACCTGCTCAACAGAGATTCGATTCAGACTCGAAACGAATCCATGATCTATGTTTCGGTGAAGTCGGGTCATGGTCTTGCAGAATTCAAATTGCAGCTTGAAGCACTTATTGCGGCCCGCAGTTTCGTCGGCGAGCATGACGTTGTGGTGAGGGAACGGCACCGGGTTGCCGCCGGGAAATCGATTCGGTTCCTTAACGATGCCCTGGAACGCCCGAAAGACGGGCTTGAGTTGATAGCCGAGGATGTGCGAAATGCCGCCCGTGCCCTGTCGCTTTTTACGGGGCGCATTGATGCCGAGGAACTGCTCGGAAAGATTTTCGCGGACTTCTGCATCGGCAAGTAATGTTTCACGTGAAACGGGCCGCTCACTCCGTCCACGGACGAAAGTAAGATTTGATTAAGCATGGACAGGGTTTTTGACGTCATCGTTGTCGGTGGAGGGCATGCAGGTGCAGAAGCAGCTGCGGCTTCTGCTCGCACGGGTGCAGCAACGGTACTGCTCACGCACCGCTTTGCAACTATCGGCGAGATGTCCTGCAATCCTGCCATTGGGGGCCTCGGCAAGGGTCATCTGGTCCGCGAGATCGATGCGCTAGATGGTGTCATGGGCCGGGTTACCGATCATGCCGGCATCCAATTCCGCATGCTCAATCGCTCGAAGGGCCCGGCAGTGCGCGGCCCCCGCGCCCAGGCTGATCGCAAGCTCTACCGCGAGGCCATGCAGAGCGAGATGCGGGCCCTCCCCAATCTGATGGTGATCGAAGGGGCAGCACACGGTCTCGTCATCAAGAAGGGCCGGGTTGCCGGCGTTGAAACCGAGGATGGCCGGGTGGTTGCAGGTCGGGCTGTCGTGCTGACCACCGGCACGTTCCTCAATGGCCTCATTCACCTGGGCGAGAAGAAAATCCCGGCGGGCCGGGTGGGCGAGCCGCCCTCCCATGGGTTCTCGGCACAGCTGTCAGGCCTTGGCCTTCGCCTCGGCCGCCTCAAGACCGGCACACCGCCGCGCCTCGACGGCAAGACCATCAACTGGTCCATTCTCGAAGAGCAGAAGGGCGATGATCCGCCCCAGCCTTTTTCGTTCCTCAATACCTCAATCAGTACACGCCAAGTCTCTTGCCACATCACTGAAACCAGCGTCCGCACCCACGCCATCATTGCCGCCAATCTCGCGCGCTCGCCGCTCTATTCCGGCCAGATTACGGGCACTGGTCCTCGCTATTGCCCATCCATAGAGGACAAGATCCACCGCTTTGCCGACAAGTCCTCGCACCAGATATTTCTCGAGCCGGAAGGGCTTGATGACGACACGGTCTATCCCAATGGTATTTCCACCTCGCTGCCCGAGGATGTCCAGGAGGGTTTTGTCCGCACCATTGCGGGACTTGAAAACGTGCGCATACTTC
>JANNFZ010000137.1:0-8753 GCA_031380375.1 Hyphomicrobiales bacterium | reverse complement strand
CGGGAAACGCCACCTGGCCGGGCCGGCGGCCAGAGCGAGCACGGAGTGGCCAATGAGCCAGATGACCGCCTGGGGGCCGTTGCCGCGCATCTCGCCGCAAGGCGAGCGGCCCTCCCGCGTATACGCCCGCGCCGCGTCGCTGAATGTGATCCACAATGACGAACCGAAAATCGCCATTCTGCTGGGCGGCATGGGGCTCAACAAAAAACTGACCGAGCGGGCCATCAAGGACCTGCCTGCCGACATAACTCTGGCCTTCGCCCCCTATGGCTCGGACCTGCAGGACCAGGTGGACAAGGCCCGTGCGCAAGGCCACGAGGTCTTTCTGCAAATGCCGCTGGAGCCCATTGGCTATCCCGCATCAAACCCCGGCCCCAAGACGTTGGTCGGTGATGCGCCCGAGGCCGAGAACATTGACGCGCTGCGTTGGCACTTGGGCCGCTTTGCCGGCTACTCGGGCATCGTCAATTATATGGGTGGCCGTTTCCTCTCCATGCCCAAGGCGTTGAAGCCGATGTTTGGCGAACTGAAATCGCGCGGGCTTCTCTTCCTCGAAGACGGCTCGCTCGCCCTCTCGTCCACCGAAGCCGCCGCAAAATCCACCAACCTGCAAGTGCGCCGCGCCAAGGTGGTGATCGATGCCGATCCGTCGCCGGAATCGATCCGTTCAGCACTTGCCCTTCTCGAAGAAGAGGCAAAGTCGAGCGGCATGGCCATCGGCACAGGTTCAGGCCTTGAGGTTACCATTGATGTCCTCAAGGATTGGGCCGCCGAGGCAGCCGACCGTGGCATCATCCTCATTCCCGTGACCGCCAGCTTCAAGGGCAGGCTCGGATAATGGCCAAGAAAACAATCGAAGCCTATCGCCCTTGCGTCGGTGTCATGCTTCTCAACAAGCAGGGGCTCGTCTGGATGGGTCGCCGTTTTGAAAAACAAAATGATGATGGCGTTGGCAAGTGGTGGCAGATGCCGCAAGGCGGCATTGACGGCAAGGAGGAGCCGAAGGTTGCATGTCTCCGTGAGCTTTACGAGGAAACCGCCGTGCGCTCGGCCCGCATCGTTGCTGAAGCACCAGGCTGGTTCAAATATGACCTGCCAGAACATCTGATCGGCAAGAGCTGGAGCGGCAAATACCGGGGCCAGACCCAGAAATGGTTTGCCTGTGAATTCCTGGGCGATGACGCCGAGATTAATTTGAAGCCGCCGGGCCACAAACAGGAATTCGACCAGTGGCGCTGGATGACCATGGATGAGGCGCTCGACGCCGTGGTGCCCTTCAAGAAGGCGGTCTATGTCGAGGTCATCCGCAGCCTGCGGCATCTTGGAAAATAATGCCGCACCACATTGTTTTTGATTGCGACGGCACCCTCGTCGATTCAGAACCGCTTTCGATGCGCGCCGATGTGGCTCTGCTTGCCCGTTTCGGCATTACCATGAGCGAGGCGGAAGCCCACAGCCGTTTCGTCGGCAAGACCTTCGAGGCGATGCTTGATGAAATGACGGCGGAGCATGGTGTGGCTTTTCCACCAGGCCTTAACGCCGAAAAAACCGCATGATGGAGGAGATGTATCAGACCGAACTCCACGCCGTGCCGGGTCTCCATGAAACGCTTGGGGCGTTGCGCGAGAATGGCATCAGTCTATCGGTTGGATCCAACAGTCCGCGCTCCCGCGTCGACCTCGCCCTACGCATCACCGGCATTGCCTCTTATTTTGATCACATCGCGACCTTCGAAGATGTGGCTGAGGGCAAGCCTGCACCTGACATTTTCCTGCTTTGCGCCACCCGCGCGGGCGTCTCGCCAGAAGATTGCCTGGTCATCGAGGATTCAACAACCGGCATTGCCGCAGCGTTGGCCGCAGGAATTCCTGCCTTGGGCTTCGTCGGCACCCATCCTCACTCCGACGAACACGCAAAAATCCTGCGGGCCGCCGGTGCTAAATTCATCATCTCGGATATCAAGGAGGTGCTGGCCAACATCTCGGAGTAGTGTCTCATTTTGAATTTCCTCTTTGGGCCAAGAGCGGACGTCTAAGAGCGGTTCAATTCACCTCGAACGGCATTGCCTTCCAAATATCTTTTGCCAAACCTATCAGCATGTCCTGGCGACGATCAATGTCGCGTGCTGACCACTGATCAAACGCCAACAGCTTGGCATTGATCCGCGAGATCGATGTGTCATTTCCAACTGCAATCAGTCCTGCAATGCTGCGCGTCAGATAGGTGCTTGATTTCAAATACTCTGCCTTCTTCTTTTCAAAGAACCCATTGCCTGCCACGATATTGATCGGCTTTTCCAACATCGTGAGATTGCCGAGCCGGACTTTGCTATCGTCGTAGCTTTTCCCGGGATTGGCGGCAGCGAACGCATCACGCAAATCATTTTCAGGCGTATTGGGCAAGATGTGCTCGATTTCAAGAACAGTGTAATCGCCGAGCGAGCCCGGAGAATTCATGCCTTTGTACGCCATCTCTACTAGCTGAGTAAACTTTGCCAACAGATACCGTGTCCGGTACTGTTGCATTGATCCAAGCCCATAACGCTTCATCGCGTCCGCCAGCTCGACATCCTTTGATGTCATGTTTTTCTGGAATTTATCGGAGACGAATTCGTTCAGTCGAACTTTCTGGGCCTTTGAATCGACGATCTCTCCAATCTCGCGCAGGTCGTCGGCCCAAATCGAGAAATTCCTTTCAAGGTCTTTCGTCGGAGTCTTGGTGAAAATGTAATAGAATAGAAAGCTCTCAAGCTGGTTGACAAAATGTTCAAACAACGGTCTGGGAAAATTGCTGGCTGACAAAAGAAGCACGTAGTGCAAGCTGAATGCCGCTCCGCAGAGTTTCTGCATGCTATCCATCGCGGGGCTTGCTTGGCCACCCGGGACGCGCCCCTCGGTGAAATAGACGAATTGCTCCACGTTGCGAATGATCTTTCGCACGAAGCCAAAAGGATCATTTTCGTAATTGCAGATCGCCACGTTATCTTTGTTGATCAGCCAGTCGTAAATCTCATCTTCACGGACGACGGCGTCGCCACGGTCGCTCTTGATCCTGTAGTTCGCCATTACAAAATAGCGTAGAAACCGCAGCGGCTTTTCTTTCGCTTTCTCAAGGGGCGAAGTGATTTTCTTCCATTCATCCTTGAGCCGCGTGAACTCTTCAGGCTTGACTTTACTGAACAACAGGTTCTTGAGCAGGTCCATTGAATTCAGTCCGACGCCGCGCTCGTTGATCGTTTCGAATATTTTTAATGCGCTACTCACATCTGTAGAGATTTGAATGAATACGACGTCGCTGGCCAGATAGCCCCAATACTCTTTTAGTTTAGTAATATCCTTGTAGTTGCTGTCCAGATATGCGTGAATAGTGGTGTACGCATTGAGTAGGTTTTCGAGCGAACCAAACTTCGGAATTCCTGCCGCTTCGATTATTGAGCGTGTCGTCTGCGCATCTGCGTCAATCTCAACAATCCGATTCATCAAATCGAGAGCGTTCTCATACCGCGGCTCCAGCTTTAAGCTCGTTTTCACGTTCCCACCGACCGTGAAAGAAGTCTCTAGGAGGTCGCTAAGGAGCTTATATTGCCGCTCGCCTTTGAATCGATGCCGGAGTGCGCAAATCAGGAGAAATAACGTCGTGAGCCGCTGCTGGCCATCGATCACTTCGAAATGATTTTTCCGCTGGGTTGGAGAGACCAGGATCGTTCCGATAAAATACTCGCGACGCTCTCTCGTATCGAACTGTTCGTCGACATCTTCCAACAGTTGCTGAACCTCTTTTTCTTTCCATACGTATTCGCGCTGATAATCGGGAACAATGTAGAAGCATTCTTTGAACGCATCTTCAATGCTGTACTTGTGGTTTTCGATCTTCACCATTGCCCCCTGAATCTTATTCTCCACATCTGATAGAATTTTGAGCGAATCGCAAGTGGTTGCCATGGACACGATTGCCAAACGGAACTTACTTTCGCATATAAAATCAACCGGCTAAAACGCTCCAACGAGCGCATCGGCTTCCAAACAAATTTGTAGGCAATCCTTGGTCTCCGTTGCGGCATTCATCATTTCAGACATCAGGGATGTGCCGACCCATATCACAGCTTGACATTGTGCGCCGCAACATCCATATGACGTCCAACCACGCTTTCGGCCAAACTTGAATACGTGAGGTTCGCTCCCAGCAGAACCGTTCAGGCCGCCGTGGTTCACCAACACTCCTTTCACGTGGGACTGTCCTGACGCGACACGCTCGGATGCAGTGGCGCGCCTTGTTCCCTTTTGCTTCCGACATTGAAAGACATTTGCTTTGTCAAACTTTGACTCCCTTAATCTCTCAGCCCCTGTATTGAAGGCCGTCCTGGCCGAGGGCTATGAGGTCCCAACCCCCATCCAGTCCCAGGCCATTCCCTATCTTCTGGCGGGCCGTGACCTCTTGGGCATTGCCCAGACCGGCACCGGCAAAACGGCAGCCTTTGCGCTGCCCATGCTCGACATTCTCGCCCGCGACGGCAAGAAAGCCGAACGCGGCACGTGTCGTGCCCTCATCCTGTCGCCGACCCGCGAGCTGTGCTCGCAGATCCTTGAAAGCTTCAAGACCTATGGCCGCCATGTGAAACTCTCCAAGGCCGTGGTCTTTGGTGGTGTTGGCATCGGCAAGCAGATTGAAACCGTGCGCCAGGGCGTCGACATTCTTGTCGCCACACCTGGCCGCCTTGTTGATTTGATCGAGCGTCGTGCACTCACACTGGGCAAGGTCGAGATTTTCGTCCTTGATGAAGTGGACCAGATGCTTGACTTGGGTTTCATCCACGCCATCCGCAAGATCACTGGCATGTTGCCGAAGGAACGCCAGAATCTGTTCTTCTCCGCCACCATGCCCAAGGAAATTGCCGGCCTTGCCGCAAATCTCCTGCGCGATCCGGCGCGCGTTGAAATCACCCCTTCCGCCACCACGACTGAGCGCGTTGTTCAATCTGTCGTGCATGTCGACCCCGCCAACAAGACCAAGCTTTTGGTGTCCTTGCTCGAAAATCCGCAAGTGACCCGTGCGCTTGTTTTCACGCGCACCAAGCATGGGGCCGACAAAGTGGTGAAAGTTCTTTCGCAAGCCAAACTTGAAACCGCCGCCATTCACGGCAACAAATCGCAAGCCAACCGCGAGCGCGCACTTGCGGGCTTCAAGTCCGGCAAGGTGCTGGCACTCGTGGCGACCGACATTGCCGCCCGTGGCATTGACGTTGATGGCGTCTCCCATGTGTTCAACTTTGACCTGCCATTTGTGGCGGAATCCTATGTTCACCGCATTGGCCGCACCGCCCGTGCGGGTGCCGATGGCGAAGCAATCGCATTTTGCACACCTGAGGATCGTGGGCTTTTGCGCGATATCGAGCGCACCATCCGCCAGCAGATTCCTGTGAAGGAACATGAGCTCGGCCTGAAGGTTGATCAACTGGCGCCGAATTTTGGCTGGAACCCCGCCGATGGCAAACGCCATTCCGGCGGTGGCCGTCACATGCCAAAGGCGACAAAGAAACCCCACCACCGCGGCCAGCCCGGCGACCGTTCAGCACCACCGCAGGGTGAAATGCGCCAAGGCACGAGGCCAGACGGCCGTCTTCAGAAGCGCGAATGGAACCCTGTCGGCATGCCGATGCAGGCCATTGACCAGACACAGTTCGCCAACAAGGGCCGCAAGGCCGAGGGCGACAGCATTGCCCCGGCTGACCGTCCGCGCAGCGAACGCCCGCATGTTGACCGGCCTCATTCTGACCGACCCCATTCTGACCGACCAACCGGCGAACGCAAGTTCGGCGACCGCAAGGGCGGTTTCAAAAAGCCAGGCCGTCCAGGCGGCGGCTGGATGAAAAAAGTCAGTGGCGCCAACAAGCCGTAAAATATCAGGAAGGCCCTGCAGTGATGCGGGGCCTTTTTCTATTTCGGCCAGCCGAGAATCGCCACACCGGCAATGATCATGGCTATGCCCAACCACTGCCCGAAGCTCACCTTGTCCTTGAGAAAGATCGTGGCGAGGACAACCGCAATGCCGCCATAGAGGCTGATGCCCATGGCGGAATATTCCGAACCCGGAAAGAAACCCGCCGCATTGACGGCGCTGACCGCCGCCACATCAAGAACTGCCATGGCGCTGATGCCGCTCCATGCGCCACCCGTCATGGCGGGCAATGAACCCTTGTCCCTGAGCGCGAAGGGCAGAAGCGCCAGTGCTGCCGGAAAGCGCGAGAACAGCGTCGTTTCATATTGGCCAAGTGTTGCGGCGGCGGACTGCCCCAACACAATGGTTGTGGCAAAACAAATGGCCGCTGCCACCGAGGCGAAAATGACCACCGGCAACTTGCCGGGTGCGATTGTCTTGAGCCCGCCATCCTTCGGCCCCATGCGCGCCACGACCACGGCACCACACGCCGCCAGCAGAAGTGCAAGCCATTCGAGAAGTGACGGCACCAGCCCTTCAAAGAGGTGCCAGAAAACGACCAAAGCTGGATAGCCCGCCGTGAATGGACCGACGATGGAAACAGGTGCTAGGCTGAAGGCCTTGAACAACCCGGCCACAGCACCTGCATAAAAAAGCCCCATGACCAACGCGGTCCACAGGGCTGGTTCAAAGAAATCAATGCCCTGTCCCCGCCACAGGACCGGTACGGCCACGGCGGCAATGCCGACCGCCATCACCCAGAAGGCCATGCGATAGGGGCCGGTGCGGGTCGCATGGATCTTGGCCAGCAAATCATGGACAGACCAACAGAGGGCGGCAAAGACGCCGAGCGAGATTGCAAACATGGGAAGTGTTGGTGCCTTGCCGTTTTTCGCTTGCAACATGACACGGATGGGTGCGACCTCCCACAGCAAATCCGGCATGGCAGATCATCATGTTTCTTTCCGTCTTTGACCTTTTCAAAATTGGCATCGGCCCCTCAAGCTCCCACACCGTGGGGCCGATGGTGGCAGCGCGCCGCTATCTCGGCGAACTCAAGGCCAAGGATGTGCCGCAAGGAGCGCGCATTCGTGCCTCGCTGCATGGTTCGCTGGCCTTCACGGGCAAGGGCCATGGCACCGACCGTGCGATCATTCTGGGACTGGCCGGAGAGACGCCACAGGCCATCGATCCCGATTCTGTGGAGCAGGTTTTGGCGCGCATGGCAGCGGAAAAACAAGTGCACCTCGCCGATCAACGCACACTTAGTTTTGATCCCGCTCACGATGTGATCTTTGACTATGGCCCGGCCTTGAAGGGTCACGCCAACGGCATGATTTTCTGGATCGAGGACAAGGGTCAACGCCTTCACGCGCAAAGTTATTTTTCCATCGGTGGCGGCTTTGTGCAGACCGAGGCCGAGCGCCTGGCCGACACCGCAAACCGCGACGAAAGACCCGCCGCCGTGCCCTATCCTTTCGCCACAGCGGCCCAAATGCTGGCCATGGGGCAAGCGTCCGGCCTTTCCATCACCGCCATGAAGCGCATCAATGAGGAAACACTGCATGGTGCTGCACTCGATGAAAAGCTCGATCACATCTGGGCGGTGATGAAGGCCTGCATGGAGCGCGGGCTTGCACAACAGGGTATTTTGCCGGGCGGCCTCAAGGTCAAGCGCCGGGCCGCCGACGTGCTGGCGAAACTCAGGGCGGAAGCCGGCAGCAATTACATCCAGCCCCATCGCGTCATGGATTTTCTCTCGGTCTATGCCCTGGCCGTGAACGAGGAAAATGCCGCTGGCGGCAAGGTGGTGACGGCACCCACCAATGGTGCGGCGGGCGTCATCCCGGCGGTCGTTCGCTATTATCTCGACCATTGCCTGAACGCCAACCACGACGGCATGCGTACTTTCCTGCTGGCGGCTTCGGCCATTGGCGGCATCATCAAGCACAATGCCTCGATCTCCGGCGCTGAAGTCGGCTGCCAGGGTGAAGTGGGCTCGGCTTCGGCCATGGCGGCGGCGGGGCTGTGCGCAGCACTGGGTGGCAGCAATGAACAGGTCGAGAATGCTGCCGAGATAGCACTGGAACATCACCTCGGCATGACCTGCGATCCGGTGGGAGGCCTTGTCCAGGTGCCGTGCATCGAGCGCAACGCCTTTGGTGCGGTGAAGGCGGTGACCGCTGCGTCTCTGGCACTTCGCGGCGATGGCACGCATCTTGTGCATCTTGATACCTGCGTCGAGACCATGCGCCAGACAGGGATCGACATGAGCGACCGCTACAAGGAAACTTCGCAAGGTGGTTTGGCTGTCAATGTGGTGGCGTGTTGAAGCAAAGGCCCTCTCCCCCGCTTCGCGGACCCTCTCCCATCTCACGATGTTCGACGGGCGAGGGCTTTTATTCGGCCCTCCCCTGTCGCGGCACGCGATGGGGGAGGGTCCGCGAAGCGGGGGAGAGGGCCTTTCTAAAATCAAGACACAACTCCACCCTTGTTCACCGTGGCCTTTGCCGGTGGCGGGGGAGAAGGGACGGCGTGGGCGCTGGCTCACGCGATATGCCACTGGCTTAAAGTGGCGGTAAAAATGCGCTCCTCAGCGCCCACAACCGGCAGGATATTCATTCTGTCTGCCTCAGTCAGCCTGCCCCCCACGCATTACAACCAAAAGGCACCGTGGGTGAGTCCTGGCCCGCCTATAGGGAACGGAGCCGTAGTACTCCGCCGGGGACAGTACAGAAGTCCGGGGGACTGGCGACGTTTGCCAGCCTTCGCAGACCTGCCGCCCCCGCCCGCCCAGGTTCACCGTCATGAACCGGACC
>JANNFZ010000217.1:0-2192 GCA_031380375.1 Hyphomicrobiales bacterium | reverse complement strand
AATGCCGCCGGTCAGGGCGAGCAGGCCGAGATTGCGCGGCTGGCGGAAAACCCGGATCACATCCTGCAATTGCCCAAACCACCAGACGATCAACAAAGCCAGCGGCAGGGACCAGAGGCCCCGGTTGACGGCAATTTCAGTGGCTGAGATGTGGCGGATCAATCCGAAATAAGAGGCCATGCCACCCCAAAACAGATGGGCGGTGACATTGTAGAGCACGCCTTTCTGCTGCGGGTTGAGACCGTTCATGGACGCGCTGTAGCGGCACCGGCTTGCAGCCACAAGGCGCAGAAACACATGCGGCCATGCACAAACTCACGCCACAACGCCGTCGCGGATCAGCTTGTAGGTGATCGCATCGAGCAGACCCTGGAATGAGGCCTCAACGATGTTTGGCGAAACGCCAACCGTGAACCAGCGATTGCCCTTGCCGTCGCGGCTTTCGATCAGCACACGCGTTGTCGCACCCGTGCCACCATTCAGAATACGAACCTTGAAATCGACAAGCTCCATGTCGGCAATGTGTTTCTGGAACTTGCCGAGATCCTTGCGCAAGGCAACGTCAAGCGCGTTGATGGGGCCGTTGCCCTCTCCTGCATTGATGAAAGTCTCGTCGCCCACTTTTACTTTGACGATCGCCTCCGAATGCATCTCGCCCTTGAATTGTTCAACTGATGTGCGGAAGGAGAGCACATCGAAATAGTGGGGCACCGTGCCCAGCGTCCGCCGCGCCAGCAATTCAAACGAGGCATCGGCCCCGTCATAGGCATAGCCTTGCGACTCCCGTTCCTTGACATCGCGCAGCAACGCGTCAAGTCGCGGATCGGATTTGTCGACCTTCATGCCAATGCGCTCAAGCTCGGCGAGCAGATTGGATTTTCCCGCCTGGTCGGAGATCAAAATGCGGCGGCGGTTGCCCACCGTGTCGGGCGGCACATGTTCGTAGGTCTCGGGTTCCTTCACCAACGCGCTCGCGTGGATGCCAGCCTTGGTGGCGAAGGCGCTCTTGCCGACATAGGGGCTTTGGGCATTGGGGGCGCGGTTCAACAACTCATCGAAGCTGCGGGCCACCGTCGTCAGGTCCTTCAACCGTTCAGGTGTAACGCCCGTTTCAAACCGCGTGTTGTAGTGCGGCTTCAGCGCCAGCGTGCCGATGATCGAAACGAGATTGGCATTGCCGCAGCGCTCGCCAATGCCGTTGAGCGTGCCCTGTATTTGCCGGGCGCCTGCGTCAACGGCGGCCAGCGAATTGGCCACGGCCTGCTCGGTGTCATTGTGGGCATGAATGCCCAAATGCGTGCCGGGCACGGTTTTCGTCATGGTACGGACGATTTCAGAAACTTCACCAGGCAGCGTGCCGCCGTTGGTGTCGCAGAGGACTACCCAGCGTGCACCTGCGTCGTATGCAGTCTTGGCGCAAGCCGTGGCATAGGCGGCATTGGCCTTGAAGCCGTCGAAGAAATGCTCGCAATCCACCAGCACTTCCTTGCCCGCCGCCTTGGCGGTGACGACGGATTCGCGGATTGCGTCGAGATTTTCTTCGTTGGTGCAACCGAGCGCCACGCGCACATGATAGTCCCAGGTCTTGGCGACAAAACACGCAGCCTTGGTCTTGGCCTGAACAACCGCCTGAAAGCCTGCATCATTGGACGCCGAGCGTCCGGCCCGCTTGGTCATCCCGAAGGCCGTGAACGTGGCCCGTGTTTTGCGCGGCGCCGAGAACAACGCCGTGTCGGTCGGGTTGCCGCCTGCATAGCCGCCCTCGATGTAGTCAATGCCCAACCGATCAAGCAGGTCCATGACCACAAGCTTGTCATCAAGCGAGAAGTCGATGCCGGGCGTCTGCTGGCCATCGCGCAATGTGGTGTCGAAAAGATAGAGGCGTTCGCGGGTCATGGGGATTTCTCGTTCAATGCATCAAGGATGGTCAGCAGTGTTCCGTCCAGAGCCTGCAACACATCGACATTCCAGAACCGCAGCACACGAAAGCCCTGCGACTTCAGCCATTGATCACGTGATGCATCGTGCTTCGAGTCATTGTGCTGGCTGCCGTCAAGCTCGACGATGACGCTGCGGTCGAAACACACAAAATCCACGATGTATCTTCCCACCGGAACTTGTCGACGAAATTTGAATTTCTCGAATTTCCTGTTGCGCAACGCCGACCACAAGATGCGTTCGACATCTGTCAT
>JANNFZ010000178.1:0-1705 GCA_031380375.1 Hyphomicrobiales bacterium | reverse complement strand
CTGCGTGTCGATGGCCCACAGCGGCAGTACATCATGGACGCCGCGCAGATAGGCCATGAGGGGCGCGTAAGGATCAGGCGAAAGGCCCATGAGGGCGTAGTAGCAGGGGCCTGCCGATGAAAACATGATTGCCAGCAGCGTGCCGGTCGAGGCGATGACCGCCATGAAGGCCAACATGAAGCGGGTGCGCTCGAAACCTGGTTTCGCCATGAAGATGTAATGCACCCAGAACAGGTTCATGACGAAAAACCAGCAATTGTAATTGACGTTCAAGAGAAAGGTGAGCGGCGCGTAACCGAGAACGGGTTGCAGAATTTCGTATGGCCGAAAACCAAAATGCAGATTTGTATCCAAGCGGTCGAAAGCCAGATCCCAGCTGAAGGGCACAATATTGGAAATGTTGCCCTTGAAACTGGTGAAGGCGAACATGAAGATCAGCAGCGCCAGAAACAGCGGAAGGCCTGCGGCCATGCGTTGCGGATCGCCGAGAATGGCGCGTGTCCGCTGATACAAAACCTTGATTGGCTTTTCCGGTTTGTCGGTGAAGGCCATCACGCCAAACACATAGAGTGCAAGCGACAGAAGTGCTGCGGGAATGGAAAACGTCACGAGGCCCACGAACACTTCTGCGACCGGACTTGCGGCAACGGCGGGGACAAACAACCCAACAGCCTTGAAGGCCAGCATATAGGCGATGGCTATTCCGAGGAACAAGCCATGACCGGCAAAACCCCTGCGTAGCAGCGCCAGAAAACCGGGCTGCACCACAACCGCTACCCCAATATTGCTCATCGATACCCTGCCTGAAAAACGCAGGCAATCTTGGCGGGCAGTGTCTTAAATCAGGTTAAGAATTAGAACGTCGGATGATCAATCGAATCTAAATATCCTCCATGGGCGGGTTTAACCCGCCCACCCAGACCC
The DNA here is from genome assembly GCA_031380375.1 of Hyphomicrobiales bacterium. Classification (GTDB taxonomy): domain Bacteria; phylum Pseudomonadota; class Alphaproteobacteria; order Rhizobiales; family Aestuariivirgaceae; genus Aestuariivirga. The sequence goes on along the minus strand of JANNFZ010000178.1, from coordinate 781 downwards.
GCACAAAGACTGGTTCGGCGGGTTAAACCCGCCGATGGAGGAATGGGGAGTGATCACTCAAATTACCATCCGATTACCAGGCGGCGACTACCTGGTCCCAAAGGCCTTGGCCAATTGGCTCAATTGATCAGCAACCGGGTTTTCATTGGCCGGTTCCGGCTTGTGGCTGCGGATGATCATGGCATCGAGCGTGGTGATGCGCTCGAGAAGCCGCAAGGAACGGTCCACCAACGCCGTCAATCCTTCAGGGAGTGCCTCGGCACCGGGAAGGTCATTGCCCTTGCCAATGTCGCTCAAACTGATCCGGGTTTTTTCTTTCGAGGCCTCGCTCATGCCAAGCTCGCCAGCCGCAATGGCCCGTTGCAGCAAAAGCCACGACGCAAGCTGCATCAGCCGTGTGGTGAGCCGCATGCTTTCGGTGGCATAGGCAATGGCGCCGCTCCGGTCGAGGGCGCGGCTGTCGACGCGGCCCGGACCATCAAGATAATTGGCGGTTTCCTCAACCAGTCCCATGCCTTCCTTGAAGGTTTTTTCGAACTGTTCGGAGTTGGTGAATTTCGCCAGAAAATCGACGGTGCCGGATTCCGTTGCGCGTCCGATGGACATGATTGTATTTTCCTTACTCACAACACTCAAATATGACACAGGTGTGAACGGCACACTGACCCGTATTGACCGGGCGGACAGGCGCGATATGCTGCAACTGGTGCTAAAATTGAGTGTTGTGAGTAAGGAAAAAATAATCATGTCCATCGGACGCGCAACAGAATCCGGCACCGTC
>JANNFZ010000164.1:0-3076 GCA_031380375.1 Hyphomicrobiales bacterium | reverse complement strand
GGATTCCCAGAATCGTGGATCAGCAAAAGCCTGGAAATAATTATCAAAGCCAATGAACTTTGCAGCCACAAAGGCGCCAAGTGTTTCATTGCGGAATGAGAGATAAAAGGCACCAATGATTGGCAGGGCGAAGACCACAATGAGCATTGTCCATGTCGGCAACACAAGCATTTCGGCGAGCCGGGCATTGGCAGTTTCAATACTCTTGGACCGTGCACGGCTCAGCATTGGCATATCATGGCTCCCTGGATGTGAGGGTGTGGCTGAACCACACCCCCGTTGACGTGCCGGCCTATTACTTGGCGTTCTCTTGAGCGAGAATTGGCTTTTCGGTTTCCTGAAGTGCGTCAAGACCCGCCTTGACCTCGACAGAGCCATTCATGATGCCAGCCAAGGCATCAAGCGCTGCCTTTTCAAACTCGGGCCACACACGAATTTGTGGATAGCGCTCAATGCGTGTACCCTCAGGAATATCGAGCACCGGCAGATACGAATACTTGGCGACAAGCTCAGGATCGGTGATGATTGACTTGCGGCCAATGGCGGCTGCGCCGGCATTGAGGTAGTTCTTGGCGTTTGACTTGCCAAGCACGAACTCCATGAATTGCCAGGCCACTTCCGGGTTCTTTGCATCTGAAGGAATGCCGATATTCCAGCCTGCGAGGTGGGTCACGTCAGCGGCACCCTTCGGCATCGGCGCTGTGCCAATCTTGCCCGCGTGCTTCTGGTTGGCAGGATCGCTCAACATGCCCCAATATCCAGAATACTGCACCATTGCGCCAATATCGGTCGACAAGAATTTGATTGTTGCATCATCACTGGAAGCCGACAGGGCGCCTTCGGGCGCATAGGTCAGCATGTCCTTGAGGAACTGCGTACCTGCAATCGCTTCCGGTGTGTTGACTGTGGGATTGTAGTTCTCGTCGTAGAGCTTGCCGCCGAAGCTCCACACCATGGTCATCCACCACCAGGACACGTTTGGTCCGTAGCCAAAGATCATGCCATCACCTTTGCCGGATTCCTTCACGGCCTTGGCGTTGGCCTTGAATTCATCCCATGTCGTCGCAGGCTTCAGGCCCAGCGCATCATAAATGTCAGTGCGATACCACTGGATGAAGGGTTCCGTGGAAAGTGTCAGGCCAAGAGTTTGCCCCTTGTACTTGCCATAATCCTGCTGGCCCTTGCCGAAGTCGGAAATGTCATATTCCTTCGACGCGGCGATCTTGTCGTCGAGCGGCATCATTGTGCCGGCAGCACCAAATGGCGTGAGGAATGAATTGTCGAACTGGGCGATGTCATACTGGCCTTGCTTCAACTGAACGGCCAGCATCAGCTTCTGATGCATTTCGCCATAGGGCACTTCCGTCACATTCACATGGTGGCCGGTCGCCTTTTCAAAGGCTGGAATGAAGGACTGAATGGCCGTTGATGATGGCGACGGGCTGAGGAAGACATTCAATTCGTCCGCCCAGGAAAGTGTTGTGGTGGCAAGCAGAATGGCAGCTGCCGAGATGAGCTTCTTTGCAAATGGCATGGTGTTTCCTCCTGTGATGCCAGTCGTTTCGGATCGGACGATTTCCGTCCTCCGGCCGCTTCATGTTCTGGCTTCAAACCGACCCCAGCACTGCGGCTTGTGTGCAGTGAACACCGAAAGGTCAACCATTGTCAACGACAATTCGACAATAGAAATATCGCCAATTTTCTCGCATATCTGAATACAAGTCAGATTTTGATTTGACAGCGGGTGATTGAATGCGCAGTATTGCGCCAAAATGGTTGGCCATTTAACGGCCACTGATTGGGGATTGGAAATGGCAACAGTTTCACTGAGCAGTGTCGGAAAATCCTACGGCTCGCAATCCGTCGTGCGCGACATCAACCTCGACATTGCCGATGGCGAATTCATCGTGCTGGTGGGGCCATCGGGCTGTGGCAAGTCCACAATCCTGCGGATGATTGCAGGCCTCGAGGACATCACGCAAGGTGACATCAGCATCGGCGGCAAGGTGGTCAACGAGATGGAAGCGCGCGAACGCAACCTCGCCATGGTGTTCCAGGATTACGCGCTCTATCCCAACATGACGGTTGAAGCGAATATCGGTTTTGGCCTGAAGATGAATGGTGTGTCAGCTCCAGAGCGTGCCTCGCGGGTGCGCGAAGTGGCCAAGCTCTTGCAGATCGAGCCCTATCTTGAACGCAAGCCGCGCGCACTGTCGGGCGGCCAGCGCCAGCGTGTGGCCATGGGCCGTGCACTCGCCCGCAAGGCGCAACTCTTTCTGTTCGACGAGCCCCTTTCCAACCTCGATGCCAAGCTGCGCATGGAAGTCCGCACGCAGATCAAGCTACTGCATCGCGACCTTGGCATGACCTCCGTCTTCGTGACGCATGACCAGACTGAGGCGATGACTCTGGCTGACCGCATTGTCTGTCTCCATGGCGGCAACATCGCGCAGGTCGGCACCCCGGAAGATCTTTACACGCGACCCGCCAATGTCTTCGTGGCAAGTTTTATCGGCTCGCCGCAGATCAACCTTCTGCCTGCCACAATCACCAAGGGCGCGTTGGAACTGGCTGACGGGCAAATGATCAAGCCGGCAAAACCGCTGGCAGTGGACGAAGGACGATCCGTTCTGGCGGGCCTCAGGCCGGAAGACCTGACGGATGAGTCCCGCTCTGCATCCATGACCAAACCCCAGACACTGCAGTTTGACTATCTCGTTCCGGAAACCTTGGGCTCAGACACATTCTTGATCGGCGACATTGCAGGCACGCGTGTCACAGCCCGCTGCGCACCCGTGACGCGCCCGAAAGCAGGCGCCAGACTGACACTTCATGCCGATACCAATCATCTTCACCTGTTTGACCCCCATACCCAGCACCGCATCTGAATGACCGTCAAACCACAGGACATCAAAGCCTTCCGCACCGCCTTCGGTCGCAACCTGCTCGCCGAAATTCCAAACTTTGTCGCAGGCCCCTATCTCGTCGTCACCATGGAAGACTTGTGGCCGCATATGAAGCCGCAGTTTCCTGAGGGAACACCCGTCTGGTTCGTCCGCAGCATGGAACGCGCCGA
>JANNFZ010000109.1:0-14329 GCA_031380375.1 Hyphomicrobiales bacterium | reverse complement strand
ATGGCGGTGGACGAAATTGTCTGCCGCCATGGCTTTTCCAGTTGGCGCAAGAAATTCCACGCGGAAATCTCCGAAGGCGTGATTGCTGGCGAGAAAATCCTGGTGCTCAAGCCCCAGACTTTCATGAACGAAAGCGGCCGCGCCGTCGGCGACGCTGTGCGCTTCCACAATATCGATCTGGCGCACGTCTATGTGTTCTACGATGAATTGGATCTGGCACCCGGTAAAGTCCGCGTGAAAGCCGGCGGTGGCGCGGCTGGACACAACGGCATCCGCTCCATCTCCGCTCACATCACACCGGATTACAAGCGCGTGCGGCTTGGCATTGGACATCCCGGTGAAAAACCCATGGTCATGCCGCATGTGCTTGGTGACTTTGCCAAACAGGACCGTGAGTGGCTCGCAGTCATGTTGCAGGCCGTGGCCGACGATGTGGGCCTGCTGGTGGCGGGCGAAGACGAAAAATACCAGAGCAAGGTGCACCTGGCGCTGCATCCACCAAGGCCGAACGCGCCACGCAAGAAAGAAGATGAATAATGGGTTTCAAATGCGGCATCGTGGGCCTGCCCAATGTGGGAAAGTCGACATTGTTCAACGCGCTCACGCAAACGAGTGCGGCGCAAGCGGCGAACTATCCGTTTTGCACCATTGAGCCCAATGTCGGCGATGTCGGCGTGCCCGATGAGCGCCTTGACAAACTTGCAGTCATCGCGGGCTCGGCCCAGATCATCCCGACACGACTGACCTTTGTCGATATTGCCGGATTGGTGAAGGGTGCTTCCAAGGGCGAAGGCCTTGGCAACCAGGTCCTCGCTAATATCCGCGAGACCGATGCCTTCGCCCATGTGGTGCGTTGCTTCGAAGATGGCGACATTACCCACGTGTCGGGTCGCATTGATCCGGTGGACGACATCGAAACCATTGAAACGGAATTGATGCTGGCGGACCTCGATTCGCTGGAGAAGCGTTTCAGCAACACCGAGAAGAAGGGCAAGCAGGGCGACAAGGAAGCCAGGGAACTCGCGGACTTGATGCTGCGCGCCCTTGTGTTGTTGCGCGAAGGAAAGCCCGCGCGCTTGGCTGAGCGAACGGCAGACGAAGAAATGACATTCCGGGGGCTCGGTCTCTTGTCATCGAAGCCCGTGCTCTACGTCTGCAATGTAGAGGAAGGTGCCGCTGACAAGGGCAATGACTTTTCCAGTCGCGTGAAGGAATTCGCCGCCAAGGAAGGCAACCGCGCCGTGGTGGTTTCGGCCAAGATCGAAAGCGAGATCGCCATTCTGCCATCGGCTGACCAGAAGGATTATCTCGACGCCGTGGGCCTGAGTGAACCCGGCCTCAACCGCGTGATCCGCGAGGGCTATGCGCTTTTGGGCCTGCTCACCTATTTCACGGTGGGGCCGAAAGAAGCCCGCGCTTGGACTATTCCGCAAGGCACCAAGGCGCCTGCCGCTGCAGGTGTCATCCATACGGATTTCGAGAAGGGCTTCATCCGTTCGGAAACCATCGCTTATGCCGATTATATCGCCAACAACGGCGAAGCGGGATCGAAGGTCGCGGGCAAGTTCCGGCTTGAAGGCAAGGATTATACTGTTGCCGATGGCGACGTGATGCATTTCAGGTTCAACACGTAGTGCATTTGCCTTCTCCCGCCAGAGGTGGGAGAAGGTGCCTGAAGGGCGGAAGAGGGCCCTCTCCCGGCGCGATGCGCCACCCTCTCCCACGCTTCGCGCGGGCGAGGGCAATGTGACAGCGAATATGTTTTTTGAAGATTTTGTTCTCGGTCAGGCATTCCAACTCGGTCCCCACAATGTGACGACTGAAGCCATAGTAACCTTTGCCAGAGAATTCGATCCCCAGCCTTTTCACCTTGAAGAACCAGCCGGAAAGGCTTCAATTCTCGGCGGTCTTGCCGCAAGTGGCTGGCACACCACGGCCGTCACCATGCGCCTGATGTGCGATGCGGTGCTGAGCCATACCGAGGTGCTGGGATCCAGCGGCATGGATGAAGTGTCGTGGCTGAAGCCGGTGCTGGCGGGCGATGTGCTGGCAGGTGAAATGCGTGTGACGGCGCTGCGCCCATCGAAATCCCGGCCCGGCATTGGCATTATCTCATTCACTTCGAACCTGCATGACCAGCGCGGCACGGCGAAAATCAGAATGACAGGCATGGTTTTTGTCAGGCGGCGTGCGTCATGATCGGGCTTTTCTATGATGAGTTTGTGGTGGGTCGCGTCATCGAACTTGGCACCTACACATTTGATGATGATAACATCTACCGCTTCAGCGCCGCCTTTACGCCGGTGGGGTTTCACCTTGATGCCACCAAGGCCGAGCAGGGGCTGTTTGGCCGGAAAGCGGCAGCGGGTTTTCACATTTGCTGCGGCTGGATGACAAGTTTCGTCGCAACCAACACAAGTGAACGGCAACGTCTAGCAGAAAGCGGAAAACTTCTGCCTGAAGTCGGCCCTTCACCTGGTGTGCGCAACGTGCGCTGGCCGAACCCCGTGCATCCCGGCGATGCTGTGGTTTACCGCATGACCTTCACGGCCAAGCGCGAACTTGCGAGCCGCGCCGCATGGGGCATGGTGTCCATGCACGCCGATGGTCACAAGGCCGACGGCACCAAGATTATGTCCTTCGACGGCAATGTGCTGGTGGCAAGGCGCGTCAGAACATCATGATGTCGAAGCGCGTCAGCGCCACATCGTATGAAAAATCTGTGATGAGGGTGCGACCACCCGCAACGTTGCCGTTGGAGTCAAACCATAGCTGGTCCGCAGTGGTGTTGTAAACGAAGCGGTCATTGCCATCGAGGGCCACGCCCGTGGCATTGCTGACGAACTGTGTTGGCAGCGTGGCATTTGTCACGCCTCCAAAGGACGTCGATTTGAAATGGAAAAAATCGAGGGTCGTGAAATCCGTGATTGTGTCCCCGACCTCGGCAAGGGCATTGTAGTAAAAATGATCGACGTCGGCCCCGCCCGAAAGAATGTCTCTGCCACCGCGCCCTGTGAGATAGTCATTTCCGCTATTGCCGGTGAGCCTATCTGCGAATGCGCCGCCGCGCAGTGAGTCCGATCCGACGTCGCCATAAACCGTGCCGATGACCCGTCCGCCATTGCCTTCATAGGTGTCGTTGTTGCCGTTGAGTTGGATGTCACCGGTCATGGTCCCTTTGTTGATCACCACATCGATGCCGGCAAATGACCCGCTGTAGGAGTCGATGCCGTAGCTCGTCACAACACCGCTGTTGGTGAAGGTCAGCCGTTCGGCACCTGAGTGTTCGACGGGCCTGTAGTCGGCAATAATCCTTCCGCTGTTAACGAGCGTGGTGCCAGTGCCCAGATCAGAGAGAAAAATGAAACCCGTGCGGCCCGCAACCAGGCCGGCATTGTTGATGGTGGCTTGTTCGCCAAAAGAATAGACCGCTCCTTGTGTTGTTGCCGCAATCACACCTGTTGCGCTGATTGCCAGATTATTGCCGAAGTCGCTGTGTGTGCCCCCCAAAGCAATTCCGTTGTCGCCGATCAGCGTGCCTTCAATGGTCACGTTGTGACCGCCACCTGCGGCGTTAATGGCGAATGTCCCCGTTGTTTGGCTGACAACGTTTGCAGGCAACAAAAAGTGTTCGTTTGCGAGCAAGTCATAAAGAACGACACTGTCGCTCTGGTTTGTTCCAATTTTGAGGGTCATGATTTGCGGTCCTTTCGCATGGAGTTGAAGCGGAAGGACCGGCACCAGGCAGGCGTTCCACCTGCATTGCAACCTAGATTTGAACAATGGTGAGGTCAATGCACCGATGTGTGGCGTTAATGCCCCTCGAACGCGACCAGCGTGTGGACTTTGACACCCTTGGCCTTGAGTTTTGCAGCACCACCCAGATCCGGCAGGTCGATCACAAAAGCCGCCGCTACAACGTCACCGCCGGATTTGCGGATCAAGTCAGTGGCCGCACCCGCCGTTCCACCCGTGGCAATGAGATCATCGATCAGCAAAATGCGGTCGCCCTTGGTGATAGCGTCGGCATGGATTTCAATGGTGTCCACGCCATATTCCAACGCATATTCCTGGCCGATCACGCGGGAAGGCAGTTTGCCCTTCTTGCGGATGGGAATGAAACCGCGTCCCAAGTTGTGGGCGACTGCACCACCCAGAATGAAACCCCGCGCCTCGATGCCTGCCACATAGTCGATTTCCCCCTTCAAAAAGGGCCAGGCCAGTTCATCGACGGCGGCGCGAAAGCCGTGCATGTTTGACAAAAGCGTTGTGATGTCACGAAACAGGATGCCGGGCTTTGGATAGTCCGGAATGGTGCGGATGTAGCGCTTGATGTCAAAACCGTTGCGGAGATCCATTGTGCGTCCTTTGTTTTTTTTGCGCGTCTTTGCACTCGTAAGTCTGCAACTTGCTCGCCCGAAGCACTAAGGCCATTTCACTTCAGGCGGCAGCGATGACAGGATGCTGTCAACATTGCCGCCGGTCTTCAATCCAAAAATCGTGCCCCGGTCGTAGAGCAGGTTGAACTCAACATAGCGCCCGCGACGAATCAATTGTTCTTCCCGGTCGGCTTCCGTCCAGGTGGTCGTCCTGTTGCGCCGGACTATCGCCGGGTAAATGCCGCGAAACGCCGTGCCGACATCCCTTACGAAAGCGAAGTCAGCGTCGCGGTCACCGGAATCAAGATTGTCGAAGAAAATACCGCCAATGCCGCGCGGTTCGTTGCGGTGCGGCAGGTGGAAATACGTGTCGCACCATGCCTTGTAGCGGCCATAGTCGGCAACGGCGTGAGGCTCACAGGCCGATTTCATGGCCGCATGAAAGGCCATTGAATCCGGGTCATCTTGCGTTCGCCGCCGCATCAGAACCGGTGTGAGGTCAGCGCCTCCGCCGAACCACGCCTTGGTGGTCACCACAAGCCTGGTGTTCATGTGGACCGCTGGCACATGGGGGTTGCGGGGATGCACAATGAGGGAGATGCCCGATGCCCAAAAGCGTGGGTCTTCTTCAGCGCCCGGAATCTGTTTGCGAAACTCCGGCGAGAATTCGCCATGGACCGTCGAGGCATGAACGCCTGCCTTTTCGAACAAGCGCCCATGAAGGAGTGCCATAGTGCCACCACCCTGGCCGACCCCCCGCTGCCAGGGCGTGAAAACAAAACGCCCCGCAGGTGCAGCACCCTCTTGTTCATTTTCCAGTACTTCCAGCGCCGCAACAATCTGCCTTTGCAGGTTCTCAAACCACTGGCTGGCTTTGGCTTTGGTGTTTTCAAGGGCTGTTTGGGCAGGCGTCACAGGAGGCACGTCCTTCAACTTCAGCGCCGTCATATCAGTCCCCATGCGCCGCCAAAAGCGCCAATTCCCCCAATTTTCCCGGTGCTGGCAAGGATTTGTGAACCAATCCGGCCAAGGGAAATTTAGACTATTTTGCTTACAGTTGCACAATTGGCAGGTGGCAAAAAAGGTTGGGTCATGTCTGGTCTGGGCAAATTTTTCTGCGACACACGCGGCAACACGGCACTGGTTTTTTCGCTTGCCGCCATTCCCATGATGTTGGGCGTCGGCGCGGCCGTCGACTTTGTGCACAACAATGACGTGACAACCGTGCTTCAGGGGGCCGCTGATGCAGCAGCGCTTGCCGGGGCAACTTCGAAAAACACCAATGCGACGCAATACAAGAAAATCGTCATGGACTACCTCACTGCCAATGGCGTCGATGACATTGTCGACGGGATGACGAAAGTCACGCCCTTGCTTGACCAAACGGCCGGTACTTTCTCGGTGAAAATAGAAGGCAAGGTCAATACCAGTTTCATGCACCTGGCGGGCATCAACCAAATGAACGTCAAGGCTTTTGCCGAAGTGGCGCTGGGCGGGCAGGGGCTGGAAGTGGCCCTGGTGCTTGACAACACAGCTTCAATGAACAGCGGCGGTCGCTTGCCGGCCTTGAAATCCGCTGCAAAGGAACTCATCGACACGGTTTTGGAACAGGCGGGAAGCGGTGCGTATGTGCGGGTTGGCATTGTGCCCTTCGCCGATTATGTGAATGTCGGGGTGTCGCGGCGCAACGAAAACTGGATGTCGGTGCCCCCGGACAGCACGACAACGCAAAACGTTTGCAACACGTCATATCCAAATGCCGTGTCGTCCAATTGCCATGACGAACAAGGCATATGGAACAATGACGGTGTGCCAACTCCCTATACCTACCAAGTCTGCGACTGGAATTATGGCACCCCGGTGACCACCTGCGCCGACCAGACCTGGAACAATACATGGAACGGCTGCGTCGGCTCGCGTGCCAACAACTATGACACCAAAATCACCGGTGTGGTGGGCAAGCCCTATCCGGGGCTCATCAATTTTTGGTGCCCCCAGGAGATTGCGCTGTTGAGTGACAACAAGACGGCGCTCAAGAACAAGATCGACGCCATGAACGGCACTGGCGAAACCTACATTGCACCCGGCGTGCTTTGGGGCTGGAACGTGCTCGATCCGGAAGAGCCACTCGGTGCCGCCAAGAGCCACGGCTGGATGATGTCCAACAGGGGCACCAAGGCCATGGTCGTGATGACCGACGGTGACAACACCAAGGCCGTCGATCTTGGTGATCCAAAGTACCATTGGAGCACTGATGTCGATGTCGCAAATGACCGGACGGCAACCCTTTGCCAAAAGGTCAAAGACGAGGACATCGTTGTTTACACGGTGTCCTTCATGGTGACCAACCCTGCGGCCCAGGACCTTTTGAAAGACTGCGCTTCGGATCCATCGAAAGCTTTTGTCGCAGGTGACGCGGCAGCGCTCAGTGCGGCTTTCAACGCGATTGCCGACTCGCTGCTGGCTTTCCGGCTCACCAAGTAAATCGCTCAAACATCTGGAGTTGGCGCATGGCCTCCGCCGCCACAATGCCAGCGGCCATGGCCACGTTGAAAGACCGAAGACCGGGCCTCATGGGGATGGCAACTCGCGTGCAGGTATTGTGTACTTCGGGTGGCACCCCAGACGATTCCCGGCCGAACAGCAACACATCACCTGCTGCAAACTGAAAATCGCAATGGGCGGTGTCGGCCTTGGTGGTGAGCAGCACCAGGCGATGGTCTGTCTGTCGCGCCCGGAAGGCATCCCAACTCGCGGCCCGGCGCAGTTCCACCTTGTCGAGATAGTCCATGCCGGCCCGGCGCAGCGAAGAATCGCTCCACACAAAGCCAGCTGGTTCGATGATCGTCAGTGGCACGCCGAAACAGGCGCACAACCGCGCAATGCTTCCGGTATTGGCTGCGATGTCAGGCTGGTACAGGGCGATTTCAATCATGATTTCGCAGGTTTAGCCTCTTTCCGTTGCTACGGGCAGGGGCTGCGCTGCTGCGACAACCTATGGCTGGACTTCCGTTCTGGCCAATGTCAAAACGCCCGTGATTTGAGCCGTTTGGCGTCGCGAGCCGGACAGCAAAACGAAGGAACAGGGACGTGTCCACAGCAGCACATGCCGACGTCACACGGCGTGACTTTCTTTATATCGCAACCGGTGCCGTAACGGCTGTCGGCGGCGCACTCGCCGCCTGGCCGTTCATCAACCAGATGAACCCTGATGCCTCGGTTCTCGCCCTGGCCTCCATCGAGTTTGATCTCGCTCCCGTGGTTGAAGGCCAGGAAGTCACCATCAAGTGGCGCGGCAACCCGGTGATTATCCGCCATCGCACCCAGAAGGAAGTGGAACTTGCAAAGTCCGTTCCCCTTGAAGAGCTGAAAGATCCGGTTGCCCGCAGCGAATTGGTCAAGGACGGCGATCCGGCGACCGACCAGAACCGCACCGTCAAGGACAAGGAGCAATTCCTCGTCATGATGGGTGTCTGCACCCATTTGGGCTGCGTGCCGCAGGGCAACAACGGCGACTACGGCGTGGTTGAAGGCTATTCCAAGACCGGTGGTTGGTTCTGCCCCTGCCACGGCTCGCATTACGACACGGCGGGTCGCATCCGCAAAGGCCCGGCCCCGGAGAACCTTTTCGTTCCCAAATACGAATTCCTTTCCGACACCAAGATCAAGATCGGCTGAGCAGGACACAACACATGGCCGGACATTCCAACTACGTACCCAAGAGCGCTGCCGCCAAGTGGTTTCATGAGCGGCTTCCCGTCTATGCATTTGTCAAGGACACGGTTCTTGATTTCCCGACACCGAAAAACCTGAATTACTGGTGGACATTCGGCGGCATTCTCACGGTCATGCTGGTGGTGCAGATCATCACCGGCGTCGTGCTGGGCATGCATTACACCCCCCACACCGCCATGGCCTTTGACTCAGTCGAGCACATCATGCGCGACGTGAACTATGGCTGGCTGTTGCGCTACATGCACGCCAATGGCGCATCGATGTTCTTCATCGCTGTTTACATCCACATGTTCCGCGGCATGTATTACGGCTCCTACAAGGCGCCGCGCGAAGTGCTGTGGATGCTGGGCGTCGTCATCTATCTCATCATGATGGCGACTGCCTTCATGGGTTATGTGTTGCCGTGGGGCCAGATGAGCTTCTGGGGTGCCAAGGTCATCACCAACCTTTTCTCGGCCATTCCCTTTGTCGGCAAGTCCATCACCACCTGGCTGTGGGGCGGCTATTCGGTCGACAACCCGACCTTGAACCGCTTCTTCTCGCTGCATTACCTGCTGCCCTTCGTGCTCGCAGCCGTCATTGGCCTGCACATCTGGGCGCTGCATGTGCCGGGCAACGGCAACCCGACGGGCGTTTCGGTGAAGAGCGGCCAGGACACGCTGGCTTTCCATCCCTATTACACCATGAAGGATGGCTTCGCGATCGCCGTATTCCTGTTGTTCTTCGCCTTCTGGCTGTTCTTCCAGCCCAACTACCTCGGTCATGCCATCAACTATGAACCGGCCAATCCGCTGGTGACGCCCGCCCATATCGTGCCGGAATGGTATTATCTGCCCTTCTACGCCATCCTGCGGGCCATCCCGTCGAAGCTTGGCGGAGTCATTGCGATGTTTGGCTCGATCCTCATCCTCTTCGTGCTGCCCTGGCTTGATACCTCGCGGGTGCGGTCGGGTTCCTATCGTCCGATCTTCAAGGGCTTCTTCTGGATATTCGCGATTGTCTGCGTGGCGCTTGGCTATCTCGGATCAAAGCCCGCAGACGGTGCTTACGTTATCTGGGCCCGCATTCTGACGGTCTATTACTTCTCGCATTTCCTCGTCATCCTGCCGTTGCTGGGGCTGCTCGAAAGCCCGAAGCCCATTCCGTCATCCATCTCGGATGATGTGTTGGCGAAACACAGCAAGAAACTGGCGCCAGCAGAGTGATCCGGAGAACAACAATGAAGAAGCTCGTTTCACTCACACTCGCCGGCCTCGGCCTGCTTGCCGTTCCGTCGCTCGCCAATGAGGGCCAGCGCGACGCCAAGCACATCGGTTATTCGTTTGAGGGCCCGTTCGGCACCTATGACCGTCAGCAGCTGCAGCGGGGCTACAAGGTCTATAACAAGGTCTGCGCCAACTGCCATTCGATGCGTCTTGTGTCCTTCCGCAATCTTGTCGAGGGCGGCCTCTTCACTGAGGAAGAAGGCAAGGCACTGGCTGCGTCCATCACCGTGAAGGATGCCGCTGTCGAAGCTGGAGAACGCCCGGCTTCACTTGCTGATCGTTTCCCCTCGCCATTCGCCACGGAAGCCGATGCCAAGAATGCCAATGGCGGCGCTGTTCCCCCTGACATGTCGCTGCTCGCGAAATCACGCCCCGGCTGGTACGGCACGTTTAACCAGTTGTGGAACGGCATTGGCGGCCCTCAGTATATCTACTCCGTCGTCACGGGCTATGAAGATCCTTCCGAAGAACTGAAAAAGGAACAGCCGGAAGGAAAACACTACAATCCCTATTTTGGCGCAGGCCACTGGATTGGCATGACCCCGCCGCTGGCCGATGGCCAGGTGGAGTTTGACGATGGCGCACCCAACAAGGTTGATGACATGGCGCGCGATGTCTCGGCCTTCCTGATGTGGGCCGCCGAGCCCAAGCTGGAAGACCGCAAGCGCACCGGCTTCATGGTGATGATCTATCTCGCCGTACTTTCCGTTCTTCTCTATCTCGTGAAAAAGAAGATCTGGGCCGGCCAGCACTGAGGCCCCCTCGCCCGAACGCTTCGCGTTCACCCTCTCCCGCGAGGGGCGAGGGTTGAACTTTTGGATTTTAAGATCAATCAACCTTCTCCCCTTGTGGGAGAAGGTGCCGAGCGGCACTCAACCGCGAGGCGGATGAGGGGTTTTGCGAGAAGCTATTTCTGCAACTGCCAAATCAGCAAATGCTTCTTTGTCATCTGCAGTCGACCACTCTGCCAACGTCAACTCGACTGACTTCAAATAGCCAGTATCGTCATCGAAGCGTGGAGGTTTGGCGTTTCTGGTTCTCGCTTTTGTATTCTTTTGCATGACAGGACTTCCAATCGACATTCTGTGGCCTTGCCCTATCTTGACTCAAGTCCCAATCAACCGATAGCCACAACCCATGACCCAATCCATCCTCGGCATCATCGGCGGCTCCGGCATCTATGACGTGGCCATGGACAATGCCCGATGGGAAACGGTTGATAGCCCATGGGGACAGCCCTCGGACCAGCTGCGGCGCGGCGAGATTGACGGATTGCCGGTGGTGTTCCTGCCGCGCCATGGCCGGGGCCATGTCTATTCACCTTCGAGCATCAATTACCGCGCCAACATCGACTGCATGAAGCGGGCAGGCGTCACGGACATTGTTTCGCTCTCCGCTGTCGGTTCGTTGCGCGAAGACCTGACGCCCGGAACCTTTGTGGTGGTGGACCAGTTCATCGACCGCACCTATCAGCGCGAAAAATCCTTCTTTGGCACGGGCTGCGTTGCGCATGTGCCCTTTGCCCATCCGGTCTCACCCGATCTCGCAAGTCTTGCTGCCAAGATATTGAAACAAGAGGATATCCGGCATGTGGTTGGTGGCACTTATGTGGTCATGGAAGGACCGCAATTTTCGACACTCGCCGAGTCAAACCTGCATCGCTCGTGGGGTGCTTCGGTCATTGGCATGACCAACATGCCGGAAGCCAAACTCGCCCGCGAGGCCGAGCTTTGTTACGCCTCCATTGCCATGGTGACGGACTTTGATGCCTGGCACCCAACCCATGATGCCGTTGACGTGGCGCAAGTCATGGAGACCATGAAAGGCAACGGCGCCCACGCCAAGCGCTTCATTGTCGCCTTCGCCAAAGCATTTCCGCGCCAGCATCCGCCATGCCCGCAAGGTTCTGACCGGGCCCTCGATCATGCCATCATGACGGCTCCGGAAAAGCGCGATCCGGCATTGCTTGAAAAACTGAAAGCGGTGGCGGGCCGGGTTCTTTGAAAGCTGATGCCCATGGATAGTGCAGTCAAGAAACCGCGATAATTGCCCCGCCGTTGCACCCTGGCTGCCCAAGCCCTATGATGCGCCTTGGCCTTGATGAGGTGCTGCCATGGCAACCTGCATGCGGGTTTTGGTGTTCCTGCTTTTCCTGATGGGCTCTGCTGCCTTTTCGAGCACGCCATCGCAGGCCGGGAAACTCACTGATGCAGTGAAGGCAAGAGACATTTCGCAGGTGCGCAGTCTTCTTGCGGCTGGCGAGAATGTTCAGGAAAGGGTACGGGGTGACTACCCTCTCAACGTTGCGGCACTGTTTGGTCCCGCCGAAATGGTGGCTGTGCTGCTTGAAGGCGGAGCGCAAATCGAGCAGCCAAACCGCGATGGCTTGCGTCCGCTGCACAACGCTGTCGTTTCAGGGCACCCGGAAATTGTGGCGCTCCTGATAGCCAGGGGCGCAAAGATCAATTCCACCGACAACCAGGGGCGTACGCCCTTGATAAGTTTTGCAGCCATCGCCGGGAGCAACATGGATATCCCGAAAATGCTGCTGGCTGCAGGAGCCGACCCGGCAGCAGAAGAGTCGTTGGATCATCTGAGTGCCCTCGACTTCGCTGCCGTTTCGAGTGAAACTGACTTGGCTGAACTGCTTTTGTCCGCCGGTATCGATGTCAATCGCAGGGACAGTGGTGCATGGGGCGGAACAGCGATCATGCACGCCATCTATCACAATCGCCTGGAATTTGTTCGGTTGCTCATTGCCCGCGGTGCGGACGTCAACCTCTCCGACATGCAAGGCAAGAGTACACTGAGCTTCGCCACGGGGAAACCGGAGATGCAGAAGCTTTTGATCGAGGCTGGAGCAAAATGACAGTTGTGTCTGGCCGGGTCTCGCAGGCTACGGCGTTTTCCGTCCAAATAGCGCGAAGATGTTTCGACCGAGGTCCGTGCTGTTGCCAAAACCTTCGCGCACGAAGGGCTGCTTCCATAGTTCCCGGAGATATCTGGCGTCAATTTCCCGGTCATTCCGGAGGCAGGCAAGCTTTTCCTTGGTGAAAAGGCGATCGACCTTCTTGGACAGGGCATCACAGTCCCTTGCCATTACTTCCGTTGCCCTGCCTTCAAACTTGGTGAAACATCCGCGCCAGTTTGTCCGGTGCAGTGGCTCATGGGCCGCAAGCAATTTCGTCAGCGCGTTCCAGTTTGACAAGGTTGTTTTGCTCATGCCCTTGGTGCTTGAGAGCTTTGGCAACACATAGGTGTAGATGGCCGAAATCCTGTAGCTTTTGTAGCGGCATTTGCCCCTTGACTTGTCCACGGGCTTGGTCACCTTGGTCGCAATGGCGGTGAACGAGTAAGGAATACTCCTGGCGATACGGGTTCCGTTTTTCTTGATGTCGGCGTTGATCTCTTTGGCTGTCGTGCCCTTCACCGGATAGTACAGGGTGAGTGTTTTGTCCGCAGCATAGGCTGGGCAGGACAATGCGAGAAGCAGGATCAGGGTGGTGCGCAACATTTGTCCTGAATGGAGTGCAGCCTTGCGCAAGTCAACGGTTGTCACGTCTTGCGTCGTCGCTGGGCTTTGCCCATAAAGGCCCGGGAAAATCACATGCGACGCGCAGGGCAGGTCAAATTCTTCAACAAGGACAAGGGCTTCGGCTTCATCTCTCCGGATGATGGCGGGCGCGATGTCTTTGTCCATGCCACTGCCGTGCAGCGCGGCGGCCTGCCTTGGCTTGAAGACGGAATGCGGCTTTCCTTCGACACCCAGGACGACGCCAAGGGCAGGGGACCGCAGGCCGTCGCCCTGCAACTGGAATGACAATATGATCCGTATACTGATGTGTTTCCTTGTTTTGGCAATGGTTTCTCCGGCTTTTGCCAAGGGGCCGCAATCCGGGGTCTTTGATTATTTTGTGTTGTCGCTGTCGTGGTCGCCAACCTATTGCGGCAGCGCCGCCGGGGCCAACGACCAAAGCCAATGTGCGCCGGGCCGCAACTTTGCCTTTGTGGTTCATGGGCTGTGGCCGCAATACCAAAAGGGCTGGCCGGAAGCATGTGCCCATGCGGAAAACTGGGTTCCTCAGGAACAGATTGATGGCATGATGGACATCATGCCATCGAAGAAGCTCATCATTCATGAATGGAAGAAACACGGCACCTGTGCCGGTGTTTCCATGGCGGATTATTTCCGCGCCATCCGGCTCATTTTCGAAAAGGTGAAAATCCCCGCCCGCTATCTGTCACCCAATGCCGATGTGCTGACCACGCCGCAACAGCTGGTCAGCGATTTCGTGAAAACCAACCGCGATCTCACGGCCGCGATGATTTCCGTGCAATGCGGCAATGCCCGCGACCGTGCCAGGCTTTCGGAATTGCGCATTTGCCTCGACAAGCACAGCGGTTTTTCAGCTTGCGGCGGCAATGAGAAGCAATCCTGTGCCGCAACAACGCTCGTCATGCCCCGTGTGAGGTGAAATGAAAAAAGCCCTCGTCGTCCAGCACATGAACCACGACCACGCCGGGCGTTTCCTCGACTGGTTTGCCGAGGACGGCATTGTACCGGTACCGGTGCGGATCTTTGAGGGCGAGGACATACCGGCGCTTGCAGGCTTTGACCTGATGTTTGTGCTGGGTGGCGCTCAGGATACCTGGCAGGACGAGGACTACCCCTATCTAAGCGCTGAGAAAGCGGCAATCCGCGAATGGGTCTGGGACCGCGCCAAGCCCTATCTTGGTGTCTGTCTTGGCCATCAACTGATGGCAACGGCGTTGGGCGGCGAAGTGGCAAGGGCCGATGCAAGCGAGGTCGGTGTGTTTGATGTGGCATTGACGGCAGAAGGTAGCGGGCATCGCCTGTTTTCCGGGCTTCCGCCGTCCATGCCGACAATGCAGTGGCATCATGCCGAAGTGAAGCGCATTCCGCAAAGCGCAACCGTGTTGGCGCAATCG
>JANNFZ010000089.1:0-3502 GCA_031380375.1 Hyphomicrobiales bacterium | reverse complement strand
CGGACAATGCGCTCCCCGTCGCTCTCTGCCTTGTCCATCAAGGGCTTGACTCGGCGCTGCTTGTTCAACATGCATTCAGACGAAGCAACGATGATCTTTGGGCCGGGTTCTTCGGTGGTCAGTGCTTCACGCAAAGTGTCGCGCATCTTGCCAACGTCGTAGGTGTCATCAATCTGGCGCACCCAGGTGGCACCGATGCCTTTCACAGCGCTTACAATCGAATTGTTGGTTTTCCGTTTTTTGTTGATGGCGCGCGATGACATGATGTCCTGCCCGCCGGTTGCCGCCGAATAATAATTGTCGACGATCAGCATCACGCCGTCATGCTTGTTGAACACCGCGTTGCCAACGGATGACGCAATGCCGTTGTGCCAAAAGCCGCCATCGCCCATGACGGAGATCACCCGCTTGTCCGATTTCACATTGAACGCCGACGCTGCTGCGGGCCCTAGGCCATAGCCCATGGTGGTTGCGCCAATATTGAACGGCGGCAGGATTGAAAACAAATGGCAGCCGATATCCGCCGAGATGTGATGCTGCCCAAGCTCGTTTTCCACAAGCTTCATGGCTGCAAAAATCGGCCGCTCGGGGCAGCCCGTGCAAAAGCCCGGCGGCCTTGGTGGAACAACTGTGGCCAGTGCCTGTACTTCTTTCGAATTAAGGATGGATGATGGATCGGGCAGGGGCGGGCGGTTGCCAAGCAGACGCGGCGCGTGTTGCCCAAGAAATTCCAGAAGGCCCTTCTGAATGAGTTGCGCCGTGTATTCGCCTGCCAGGGGCAAGACATCCTTGCCGCTGATCCGCGTTTGCAGGTCGCGCCGCCGCAGCAATGTGTTGAGGGCCTGTTCAATGAACTCGGGCTGGCCTTCTTCCACCACAACGACGGCCCTCTTGCCGGCGCAGAAATCCACGATTTCTTCGTCAATCATGGGATAGGCAACGTTCATCACGTAAAGCGGGATTTTGCTGTCGCCATAGGCATCCGAAAGCCCCAGCTGCTGAAGACCGCGGATAACACCATTGTACAGACCACCTTGGACGATGATGCCAACATCTTCTCCTCGCGGACCAAATATTTCATTGAGCTTGTTGTCTTTGATGAACTGCACCGCAGCCGGCCAGCGCCTGTCTATTTTCTGCTTCTCATGCGCGAACGATGCTGGCGGCAGCACAATGCGGTTGACATCCCGGACCGGATTTTCCAGCGCCTGTTTCAACGTATAGCCGGGCCTCACATTGTCTTTGGTCTTGAACCGGCCGTGCACATGGCAGGCGCGGATGCGCACTTCCACCATCACCGGCGTGTTTGAAACTTCTGACAGCTCAAACGACTTTTCGACAATGTGAACCATGGTCGGAAGGTCGGGGCGCGGGTCCATCAACCAGATCTGTGATTTCATCGCGAACGCATGGCTGCGCTCCTGCATGATGGACGAGCCCTCGCCATAGTCCTCGCCGATGATGATCACCGCACCGCCATTCACACCTCCTGAAGCGAGGTTGGACAGCGCATCGCTGGCCACGTTGGTGCCCGCCGTTGATTTCCACGTCACGGCACCGCGGATCGGATACATGACCGAGGCCGAGAGCATGGCAGCGGCCGCTGCTTCCGAAGCAGACGTTTCAAAATGCACGCCGAGTTCGGCCATGTAGTCTGACGCGTCAGCCAACACATCCATCAAATGTGAAATGGGTGAACCTTGATAGCCGCCGACATAGGAAACACCAGACTGCAACAGGGCCTTGGTTATGGCCAGAATTCCTTCACCGCGGAATTCGTCGCCGTCTCCCAGTCGAAGATCTTCGATTTCCCGCGCGAAAGAGCGTTCTGCCATTGGGTTTCCGCCTGTTGTCCATTGTAATTATATGTATGCAAAATCATATAAACGGTCGTAGGAGCGGTCAAGAAAATTATGCTCGCCAGCCAGAATACTGACGCGATCCATTCAATTGATCAAGTATTATTGGGTTTCTTGTGCGCTGCCGCATAACAAAGCATCGTTGTGCATCGCAGCATGTATGCAGTCATAAAAATGCACTTGAATATTTCTGCAATTGCGATTGATATGGATTTCATACCGGCGCGGGTTCAGTGCCGGGCACAAACAGGGAGAAACGCATGACCACTCTTTCTCGGCGCCAAATTCTTCAATTGAGCGCAGCGGGGCTGTTGCTTGGCAACGGCCTGACGATCACCGGAGCCCACGCTGAAGGTGACACTGTCACCATCGCCTACAACGTCAATCTGCCGTCCTGGGATCCGACTACCGGTCTCTCCGCCGTGAACCCGACAATCCAGTCGATTTACCGCTCGGTGTTCGACCAGTTCATCGGCCAGAAGCCCAGCCTGGAATTCCAGCCGGGACTGCTGACGGAATGGGGCTGGAGCGATGACAAGAAACAAGTCCACATGACGGTGCGTGACGGTGTGAAGTGGCATGATGGTTCGCCCTTCTCCGCTGATGACGTTGTCTGGTCTTTGGAACGCGCGGGCAAGCAGGATGGCGGCAATCCAATTGCATTCATCTGGGGCAAGATCGGAAATTACAAAGTTGACGGCAACAAGATCACCGCTGATGTACTTTCCTTTGAACCAACCTTGTTCAAGTGGATGTCATTCCTGACCGGCTACGTAATGCCCAAAGCCTATTATGAAAAAACCGGGGCAGAAGGCTTCGAAGCCAAGCCGATCGGCACCGGGCCATACATGGTTGACCAATTTGAACGCAACGCCTTTGTGCGTCTCAAGGCCAATCCGGACTATTGGGGCGGCAAGCCGGCTTTTGGCACCGTTATCTACAAGTTCGTGCCCGATGCCACGAGCCGCGTGGCCGAAATTGAATCCGGTTCTTCCGACGTGACAGTCGACGTGCCTTTTGAGGAATTTGACCGCCTGAAGGCCAAGGATGGCCTGGCTGGCGTTGCAACGCCGGTCTCCGACATTGGCATGATCTTCCTCAACAACATCGACGCCATGAACGACAAGAACGTGCGCATGGCCGCGGCCATATCCATCGACAAGCAGGCCATCGTCGACACATTGCTGAAGGGCTACGCCACGCCAATCGACACGCTTGAAGCTCCGCAGTATGCGGCCTTCGATGCGACCATCAAGGTTCCCTACGACCCAGAGAAGGCCAAGGAACTGTTGAAAGCGTCTGGCTTCAGTACTGATAACCCAGTCAAGTTCAAGATCCAGACCACACGTGGTCTCAAGCCAAAAGACTATGAAATGGTGCAAGCCATCGTCGGCATGTGGCGCAAAGTGGGCATTGAGGCGGAAATCGAAGTTTACGAAATCGCCAAACACTATGAACTGCGTGCAGGTGACCAATTGGCACCCGCCGCCTTCTATAATTGGGGCAATGCCATTGGCGATCCGACGACATCGACAGGTTTTGCCATGTTCGGTCCATCGCCACACTCGGTTTGGAACACTGATGACCTTGATGGCATGATCGGCCCGCTGTGGGGCGAGGGCGACGAAGAAAAGCGCATCGCC
>JANNFZ010000081.1:0-2178 GCA_031380375.1 Hyphomicrobiales bacterium | reverse complement strand
GATCAGGCGGTCACGCTGCTCATTGGTTTTCACATAAGCGAGTGTTTCAACAGCACTGCGCAATGACGTGAGTGGATTTTTCAGTTCGTGGGACACATCCGCCGCAAAGGCTTCGATGGCATCGATGCGTTTGTAAAGAGCTGCCGTCATGTCGCGGATAGAGCCCGAGAGATCGCCGATCTCATCGCTGCGCATTGAGAAATCCGGAATCTCGGTGCGCTTGCTGATGCCGCCCGCCACCTGAAGTGCTGCTTCCGAAAGCCTGCGGATCGGATTGGCAATGGTCGAAGCAAGAAGCACCGAGAGCAGTGTTGCCACCAGCGAGGCAAAGGCAAAAGTCAGGAGTACAATGCGACGTTCGGCGCGCAACACATTGTCGATCTCGCCGCCTTGCGTTGAAAGGACAAGCGCCCCCAGCACCGCCCGGAAGCGCTGCACCGGCACCGACACCAGCACCATGATCTCGCGGGTTTCATTGAGGCGCACCAGGCTCACTGATGCGCCATTGAGCGCTGCGGCAATCTCCGGAATATCCTTGTTGCCGTCGAGGCCATATTCCTCCTGCACCGGATAGTCATAGGCAAATGCCCAATCAAGGAGCCGGTTCCACCACGACAGAACAAATCCGTCAGGCGGCACCTCGCGCTGAATGTCGGATTCGATGATTTCACCGCCATAGAGAAAGCGGCTGTCGACGATGAGGTTGCCGTCAGGATCGATGAGGCGGGCACGGTTGGTGGTGTTGGCAAGAAGCCTGCGCAACACCGGCCCGGCCGATTCCGGGTTGATCGGAAAATCAAGGCCTTCCACTGGCTCCGCATCACTCTGGGCATTCTCGGTGAAGTCCTGGAGAGAATCAGGATCAATGACGATGGAACTTGTATCGGCTGTGGCTGATCCGGCAACGGCACCTGCGATGATCTGCGCCTGGGTTGTCAGGCTCTGCACCCGGGCATCAATGAGGCCCTGGCGGAACTGGTTGAAATAGAGAATGCCAAGCGCCAGCACGACAAGGCCCAGGATGTTGATGAGGGCAATGCGCGCCGTAAGACTGGTCGGCGCAATACGCGACCACAAGCTGCGTGGGTGCGGGGAAACAATGACATCGGCCTGATCGCTGCCGTCATCGGCCTCGATCCGCTCGATTGCACTACTCTCCTTGGGCCGATCCAGCATGGGGCAAAAACGGAGGGCGGCCGCTTGAGCCGCCCCGGCCGCCTATTGTTCCTTGAAACGATAGCCGACGCCGTACAGCGTCTCGATGCCGTCAAAGGCCTCGTCAACCTGGTTGAATTTCTTGCGCAGGCGTTTGATGTGGCTGTCGATGGTACGGTCATCGACATAGACCTGGTCGTCATAGGCGGCGTCCATCAAGGCATCGCGGCTTTTGACAATTCCGGGCCTTTGCGCCAGCGATTGCAGGATGAGAAATTCCGTGACGGTCAGCGTCACGGGCCTGCCATCCCAGGTGCAGGAATGGCGGTCCGGATCCATGGCAAGTTTGCCGCGCTCGATTACCTTGGCGGCTTCGGTTGGAGCCAAGGTGCCGTCACGGGCTCCGGCCCGGCGCAACACGGCGCGCACCCGTTCCACCAAAAGTCTTTGCGAGAAGGGCTTCTTGATAAAGTCATCGGCGCCCATCTTGAGGCCGAACAACTCGTCGATTTCATCATCCTTCGAGGTCAGGAAAATGACCGGCAAGTCGGTCTTCTGGCGAATACGGCGCAAAAGCTCCATGCCGTCCATGCGCGGCATCTTGATATCGAAAATGGCCACATCCGGCGGATTGTCCTGGAGGCCCTGCAAAGCCGCCTGGCCGTCATTGTATTTCTGCACGGCATAGCCTTCCGCTTCCATGGTCATGCCGACGGAGGTCAGGATATTGCGGTCGTCATCGACCAGCGCAATGATTGGCATCTTCTTGTTCATCCCTTGAAATCTCCCGTCGCCAAGGAGCGGTTATGCGCTTGAGTTTGCCTCCAGCGCTGGCCCCGACCTAGGTATGAATAAAGAACAAATTGTGGCACTGATATAGGGTGTCCAGACCGGCAAAGCGAGGCCCCAAGATGGATGAAGCGAAAAGACAGGGTTTGGATGAAGCCATGCACGCCCTCGCTGGAGCGCGGACTGGAGCCCTTTCCGTTGTCGATCCACAGACCGAGCGTGGTGCCGCAATCG
>JANNFZ010000055.1:0-7165 GCA_031380375.1 Hyphomicrobiales bacterium | reverse complement strand
GTGACATTGTCATGGCCAGCGACACTGATCGACCCAGTCGATTTGTTGACGATGCCGCAGATGACGCTGATCAGCGTGGTTTTGCCGGCACCATTGGGCCCCAGCAGCGCAAAGATTTCACCCGGGCGGATATCCAGGTTGACGGCCTTCAGGGCAGAAACGCCCGTGGCATAGGTTTTGGAGACATTGTCGATGGAAATGATGGGTTGCATAGGCGCTATGTAGGCGTCCGGGCGGCAAAAGACAAATCGGCTTATTCAAAGAGGCTGGAGACGCTTTCTTCGCGGCTGGTGCGGTTGATGGCCTCGCCGATCAGCGAGGCGATGGGAATGACACGGATATTGCGGGCCACTCTCACAGCTTCCGTGGGCTGGATCGAATCAGTGATGACCAGGGTTTTCAACTTTGACGAGGTGATGCGCGCCACGGCACCGCCCGACAGCACACCGTGGGTGATATAGGCGCTGACATCCTTGGCGCCCTGGTCCAGCAAGGCTTCGGCGGCGTTGCAAAGTGTGCCGCCGCTGTCAACGATATCGTCGATCAGCACGCAGGACTTGCCCTTCACTTCGCCGATGATGTTCATGACTTCGCTCTCGCCTGCCCGTTCACGGCGCTTGTCGACGATGGCAAGTGGCGTATCGAGGCGTTTTGCAAGGGCCCGGGCGCGCACCACGCCGCCGACATCTGGCGAAACTATGACGGTATTGTTGACGTCGCCATGCTGCTGGATGTCACGCACAAAAACCGGCCCGGCAAAAAGATTGTCGCATGGAATATCAAAGAAGCCCTGAATCTGGCCGGCATGCAAATCCATGGTCAGCACCCGGTCAGCACCGGCATGGGTGATGAGGTTGGAGACGAGCTTCGCTGAAATTGGCGTGCGCGATCCGGATTTCCGGTCCTGGCGGGCATAGCCGAAGTAGGGAATGACGGCAGTGATGCGGCGGGCCGAGGCGCGGCGCAGGGCGTCAGTGATGATGAGCAGTTCCATCAAATGGTCGTTGGTGGGGAAGGACGTGGATTGCAGGATGAACATGTCCTGGCCGCGGACGTTTTCCTGGATTTCGACAAAGATTTCCATGTCGTTGAAGCGCCGCACCACCGCCTTGGTGATGGTAATGCTGAGGTAGGAGCAGACGGCTTCGGCCAATGGCCTGTTGCTGTTGCCTGCAATGATTTTCATCATACCCATGCGCTTTTTGCCCTACCCCGTGGGCGCTCTATAACAACCACCGCAACCGGAAAATAGGGGCATGGCGCCGCAATGCACAGCTATGGTTTAGCGCTGGCCCTCAATGAGCTTGAATATGCCCTCGGCGGCGGCTTCTGCGACAAAGCCAGCGTTTTCGCCCCATCCATTGTCGAGGGAACCTGCTTCCACGGTGTTTTCCTGCTTCAGGTCCCCCAGCACCTGGCCATCGGGCCGCGCCACCACCCAGGTCAGCCGCACAGTCTGCTGGCCATTGATGACGCCGCCCAATTCCACCTTTCCGGTGATTGTAAGCGCGTCTTTGCGCGGGGTCTGAAAAACCGGCCAGCCTGCCGTTTCCAGCACATCGCGCATGGCGCTGGTAAGTTCATTGTTGCCCTTGCCGGGTGATCCTTTGACCGTGGGCACAGCAACAGCATTGATGACAATTTGACCGGGAAGCGGCTTTGCAATGGGTTCTTCTGCCGGGGTCACTTCGTCCAAAAGCGGCTCGTCGGACGCTGAGGCAATATCGGGCGCTGCCGCGGGGTCAACGGCACCTGGCCCCTCCAGCGTTTCGTAGTCAATTTCCTTGTCGGCATTGGGCCCTGCCGTGATGAACACATCGCCGGGCGGAACGGCGAGCGGGTTCTGTTCGATCACCGGTTTGTAAGCGCGGGCCTGCGGTGAGAGCGTTGACGCTTCACCCGTCAACAATTGTTGTCCGCTGCCCGTGCAGCCTGCCAGCAGCGCCACCAGTACTATGGCAAGAAACCATCTCACCGCAGAATCATGTCCAGGGGAAATTTCGAAACTGGTTCGGGCTTTTTGTCGGTCAAAATGTAAGTGCGACCGAGGCAATAGGCTTGGCCTGCATCCGAATCCATCAGTATCATGTGGGCGAAAAACACCATGCCCGTCCCCAGCACATCAGGATTGCCCTCATAGAACATGGGCGTGTCCATCCAGCTTGGCGTGAACTTGGCGCCCAGCGAATAACCGCAGGCATTGAGCCGGTGCCTGGCCATGCCATGCTCTTCCATGGTGCGGGCATGGGCGGCAAACACATCACCCGCCGTGTTGCCGGGGCGCAGCTTGTCCTCGACGGCGGCAAGGGCCGCCTGGCAGGCTGTGTCCATATGTTCGTGATGCTTGGACGGCTTGCCGATGATCAGGGTGCGCATGAAGGCGGCGTGATAGTGGCGGTAAACCCCGGCCCACTCCAAGGTGAGTTGGTCCCGCCGTGACAGTTTGCGGCGGCCTGCCTTGTAGCGACAGAGCAAAGCATCGCGGCCTGATCCAATGATGAATTCATTGGCGGGATAATCGCCGCCACCGGCAAAGATCGCTGCCTGCTGGGCCGCCAGAATTTCGCCCTCATCGGCACCGGCCTTGGTCTTGCGGATCGCTGCCTTCAGGGCCGCATCACCAAGCACGCCTGCCTGCCGCACATATTTGAGTTCGGCAGGCGACTTAACAAGCCGCAGGCGATCCACCAAATTTGTTGCTTCGATCAGGTTGCAGAAGCCTTGCAGGGCATGGTCCACGGCCTTTGCGTTGTAATGCGTGATGCCTTAGGATTTGGTTTCGATGCCAAGCGTGTGCCCGCGGCAACCGAGGCTTTCCAGCATGTCGCGCAATTGTGTGGCAGGCTCCGCCGCAGCCGCATCGGTCCAGATCCGGATATCCGCAATGTTCGACGTGTGTTGCGCCTGGAGCAAATCCGCAGAGCGGGTGAGCAGCGCCATGCGGCCATCGGCCCCCACGTATAGGCACTGGAAAAAGCAGAAGCCGAACGTGTCGTAGCCGGTCAGCCAATACATGCTCTCCTGCTGGAACAGCAGCATGCCATCGAGGTTGCGTGCCGCCATGGCGGCGGTCGCCTTGGCAAGACGCTGCTTGAATTCATCGCGTGTGAAGTGAAGGGCCATGGTGTGTTCTCACAGCAATGCAATGGCCGAAATCAGGCCGCCATATTCCTGTTCGCCGCGATGGGTGGCGCGGCGGTAACTGTAAAAGCGCGCCTCGTCGGAATATGTGCAGAGTGCAAGATCATGCACAGCACCGACGCCAAATCCTTTCAGACGGGCAACAAGATAGGCTGGCAGGTCAAACATGAAATGGCCCTGCTTGGTTGATGGCACAAAGAACCGGACATGGGCAGCACTCTGATCGAGAAATGGCTTTGGGAATTCAGGGCCAACTTCATAGGATGCTTGCGAAATCATGGGGCCAAGCACGGCGATGACATTGGCGCGCGCCGCACCCTGTTTTTCCATTTCAATGATTGTCGCATCTGTGACACCGTTGAGTGCACCCTTCCAGCCTGCATGACACGCACCAATGACACCTGACTTGTGATCGGCAAACAACACTGGCCCGCAATCAGCCGTTAGCGCGCCAAGCGCCAATCCGCGTTGCGTCGTCACCAAACCATCAACCTTCGGCCTCTGATCAATGGGCCAGGCCGCAGTCACGTTCAACGCCTCGGCGCTATGGACTTGGTGTGCCGTTACAAGCTGATCTGCTTCGATTTTGAGTGCCCGCGTCACCGTCTCGCGGTTCATGCGCACCAAGTCAGGGTCATCGCCTGAGCCGAAGCCGCAATTGAGTGATGCAAAAATGCCGGTGGAATGGCCGCCACCCCTTGTGAAAAAACCGTGGGAAATGCCGGAACCACGCAAGGCTTGGTGTTCGATCATGCTGCACCAAAGGGATAGGGCGCAGGAATGCCTGCACCGGTGACCGCCATCACTTTGAAAAGGTGGCCCATCCCGCCGGGAAGTGCAAGCCGTTCCGAAGCCGCAACGAGATTTTGTTTGACAGCACCCTGCACGGTATTGGCCAGCATGGCGGTGCGTTGTTCAAGGCCCATGGTGTTGAGAAAATCGGCTTGCGTCATCAGGCCGACGGGCTTGGCGCCACCTGCAACAAAGCCGCGCCCGAGACCTTCAAAATCCACGTGCGATGTGATGTCCTGTTCGCCTGGATCATTCAAAATGCGGGCAAAGCCATGGTTCCGCAGGGCCTGCAATGTGTCGCCCGTGCTGTTGCGGGCATGGCCGTAGTCGAAGACCAGGCCCGCTCCGCCGGCCATCTTCAGGTGGTTGCCGAGTTCCGATGCAAAAGCATCGCGCAGCCGCGAGTCCTCGATGACGCCGTTGCCGTTCATGGAAATGTGCATCGCTGTCGGCACCAGGCCCAGCGTCAAGCGCCCCTGCTCGACACCGACGCAGCGTTCAAACAATCTGCCTTCAACCCGTTCAAACTGGCGAATCGGCAGGGCATCAAAAAACTCATTGGCAACAAAAAGTGTCGGCAAGGCCGGCAAGGAGGCAGGCCCCGCATGCCAGGTCGCATCGGGCACGCGGGCACGCTGGGCCTCGCGCAACACCGGGCTTGTTTCGACAAAATGCACGCGCGCGGCTTTCAGGCATTTCTCGTCCTTGGCGATAACGCGCAGAACGTCGGCCATCAGCGTGCCCCGTCCCGGCCCCAGTTCGACAAGCGCAAAATGCCGGGGTTTGCCCAGCACATGCCAAACACTGAGAAACCAGACACCGATCAACTCACCAAAGATCTGGCTGATTTCCGGAGACGTCGTGAAGTCACCCCCCTGCCCGAATGGATCACGGGTCATATAGTACCCGTGCTGCGGATGGCCGAGACAGAGCGCCATATAGCGGTCGAGCGCCATGGGGCCGTCGCTCTCGATCATGGCGACGATGATGCTTTCGAGCGCCGTCATTGGGTGTGGCGCGAACGCAGCAGCAGCCAGACACCGACGACGACCAAGGGCACCGAGAGGATCATCCCCATGGTGATGAAGCCGGAAAAATATCCGATCTGATTGTCCGGCTCCCGGAAAAACTCGACAAAGATGCGCGACAGACCATAGCCAAACGCAAAAATTCCGGCGGCGCGGCCAGGGTGTTTCAACGCACCGAAACTGTGCGTGGCAATGCGCACAACGAAAAACAGCAAAAAACCTTCCAATGCCGCCTCATAAAGTTGGCTCGGGTGACGGGCAAACATTTCGCCCGGAAAGACCACACCCCAAAGCATGTCAGTCGCACGTCCTGCCAGTTCGTCATTGATGAAATTGGCAATCCGCCCAAGGCCCAGGCCCACCGTGCAGCCTGCGGCTCCCAGATCAAGAAGCCGGTCGAGGGGCTTGCCATTCCGGCGGCCATAGATCAGGCAGCCCAGCACCACACCCAGAAAACCACCGTGAAACGACATGCCGCCGTCCCAGGTGCGCAGGATGTCCATGGGGTTCGCCAAATAATGCATGGGGTTGTAAAACAGCACATAGCCAAGCCTGCCCCCCAGCACAACTCCGAGCAGAATATAGATGAAAATGTCATCAGCTTCCGTTGCCGTCACAGTCGGTGGATTGGCACCCCAAAGCCTCGGTTGGCGCGACAGGTGCTTGATGTACCAGACGCAAAACAGGATGCCGGCAACATAAGCCAGCGCATACCAGTGGACTTGAAGCGGCCCCAAACGAAGGGCGACGGGATCGAAATCCGGATGCGTGAAAAAGGCAAGCATGGCCTGCCTGTCCTAGACGATTTAACACTTCACGCAATCCCTTGAAGATCGGCATGGCAACGCCTAGCTAAGCCGGATCAGGAGACCTGCCATGCCCAGCACCAATTCCAAGTTTTTTGATGAACTCGCTAAGCTCATGGGCAATGCCGCAGGGGCAGCCCAGGGTGTACGCAAGGAAATCGACACGCTGGTGCAAGGCCAGGTGGAGCGCGTGCTCAACAACCTCAATGTGGTGAAGCGTGAGGAATTTGACGTCGTAAAGGACATGGCTGAAAAGGCCCGCCTCGAAAATGACGCATTGGCAAGGCGCCTTGACGCTCTGGAAGCCCGGATTTCCGCCCCCAAAACTGATTCGTGATTCGTCAAACTGCACGAAAATCACAGCTCAAATAGCTGTTGAGGAATCAGTCCTGTCCTTGCAGCGACTCATTTGCGGCGTCAATTTCCGCCTGTCAGCGGGGCCATTCGTCCGTTGACGGAGGAATGATGGGTCTTGCCCTGCAATTTGATGACGCGACACTGAACCCGCTGGACCGCGTGGAGCGGCTTGCCGAACGCATGGCCTGGACGCTGGACCGCCCAAGCAGCGATGAAGTCGTGATGGGGATCAGCGGCGGCTGGTGTGACCTGTCGCTGGCGCTCAATTGGCGTGACGATCTTGAATCGCTGCTGGTCATTGCTTCTTATGAGTTGAAAGTGCCGCAGAAGCGCCAGGACGAAGTGGCAAGGCTTGTGGGCCTCATCAACGGACAGTTGGTGCATGGGCATTTTGATTTCTGGCTGGTCGAGGGTACAATCGTCTTCCGCAACAGTTTGTTGCTGGCGGGCGGTGCCGAAGCCAATGACGAGCAATGTGCGGGGCTGATCCGCATCGCCGTTGAAACTTGCCAGCGCTATTATCCTGCCATCCAATTTGTCATCTGGGCAGGCCACACGGCGGAAGACGCCTTGCAAAGTGCCCTTCTCGATACACGGGGCGAGGCATGACCATTTCCCTGAAGGGCACGCTTGTTCTCATTGGCGCCGGCAAAATGGGCGGTGCCATGCTTGAGGGCTGGCTCGCCGCCGGAGTTGATCCGCGAAAGGTCGTGGCCCTTGATCCCAATCCGCCTGCCGAAGTGAAAGCGCTGCTGGAAAAGCACGGCGTGCGCCACAATCCTGAATCATCTACCATCACCGATGCAGAAGTAGTGCTGGTTGCAGTGAAGCCGCAAGTGATGGACGAAGTGTTGACCCCGCTCCGGGCGCTCGCCACATCCAAACCACTGGTGCTGTCGATAGCGGCAGGAAAAACCATCGCTTCGTTCCAGCGCCATTTCGGCAACGATGCTGCCATCATCCGCACCATTCCCAACACCCCGGCCGCCGTCGGTCGCGGCATCACCTCCATGTTCGCCAACTGCAACTTGACCACAGGGG
>JANNFZ010000046.1:0-2209 GCA_031380375.1 Hyphomicrobiales bacterium | reverse complement strand
CTGGCCATTTCCAATGTGGGCTACATCATCTTCAACTTCCTCAACCTCAATGCCGGCTGGATCCACCGTGTGGATTCCGGTCACATCGAGCGTCCGTGGAAAGCACCCACCTGGCTGATCGGTCTCAACACGGTCCTCGCCTTCGTCAATGCGCTGTTCCTTGGTGCTGGCGCCAAGGTCTGGGGCTATCCCGGTGTGCTGTGGGCGGGTCTCATCTTTTCAGCCCTCATCTTCCCGGTGTTCTACTACCGTCACTATGTGCAGGACGGTGGCCAGTTCCCGAAAGGGGCGCTCGAAGACCTTGGCCTCAAGGACGGCAACATGGGTGAACGGAAGGCCGGCATGCTGCCTTACCTGACGCTGGCCGCAGGTGCCGTCGTGGTTCTCTTCGGACACTTCTACTTCCAGCTTCCAGGCTGAAGACAGACAACTCAACACGATGGGCCGTCGCTGGCGACAGCGGCGGCTCTGATTTCAAGTGCCATGGTGTCCATGCCCCATATTCTCGTCGCCGGAAAAATCCACGCCGATGGCCTGGCACTGCTGCGGGCGGCACCGGATGTCACCATTGAATATGTGCCGGACCCGGCCAACGCCGCCTACATCCCACATCTTCCCAATGCCGATGCCTTGCTGCTCCGCACCCAACCGCTGACGTCTGCACATGTCGCGACGGCGGCAAACCTGAAAATCGTTTCCCGCCATGGCGTGGGCTATGATGCAGTTGATGTTGCGGCGCTGACAGCGCGGCATATTCCTTTGATGATTGTCGGCGATGTCAATTCACGCGCCGTTGCCGAACACACGCTGATGCTGATGCTCGCCACTATGCGCCGCACCTGTTTCTATGACCAGGCAGCCCGCAACGGAAATTGGGTGGCGCGCAATGCCTTTGACATGCAGGAACTCGACGGCAAAGCCGTGTTGGTCATTGGCTTTGGCCGCATCGGCCGGCGGGTTGCGCAGCTTGTCTCGGCGTTCGGCGCAAGCGTGATGGCTCATGACCCCATGATGAAGGATGCAGACATCGCACAGCATGGCGCAACACCCGTTGCTGACTTGGCCCCGGCCCTCGCCCGCGCCGATGTCGTGACGCTGCACATGCCCGCCGCAAAATCCGCCATCATTGGCCAAGCCGAACTTGCTCTCATGAAACCATCAGCCATTGTCATCAACGCCGCCCGCGGCGGCCTTGTCGATGAACTGGCCCTTGATGTGGCGTTGCGTGAACGGCGTATTTTTGCAGCCGGCCTTGATGTGCTGGTCGAAGAGCCGCCACGCGCCGATCACCCGCTGTTGTCAAACCCCCACGTCACCATCAGTCCGCATAGCGCGGGCCTCACATCCGAATGCGCACGGCGCATGGGGGTTGCAGCGGCGCAGAACATCCTCGATTTTTTCGCAGGCCGGCTCGATCCCAAACTGGTTGTCAATTCAAACTGAACTGTCGGCAGTTTCGAGCCCATAGAGTCGGCGCATATCTGCGTCGATCATGGTGCCCTGGTCCTGGATGACTCCGATGACCCGCCTGATCCAACTTTTGTTGCCGTCGTCCGAGGCCGCGACGATAGACAAGTTGTTTCCCGTGTTGAGCATGTAACAAATCCGCGGCTCTGCGACATCGAATGTCGAAAGTCCCATGGCTTGCATGCGCTCGCGAACCTTGTGGTGGCCAAAGGCCGTCGCCTGCCACAACACGTTGTCGTCAAGGCCGCCCGAGAATGCCGGATTTGAAAATGTCAGGGCATAACAGGTGCCACAAAAACTGTCGAAGGACTCGACTTGCAAAAGTGGTCCCGGGCATTCCACAGTATTGCGGCTTGGCATGTCCATGACATAGCCACAACGGAAGATCGTTGCATGCGGATGGTCGGCGTCGCGGATGATTTTCACCACATCGCGATGCAGAAGGTCATCGGCATCGACTTCCATCTGGAATTTCGCACCGCGTTTTTTTGCCTCCCGGCGGAGAATGCCGCGTTTGTATGAGGCGTCGGAAATCTGGAACTTCCTGCTACTCATGCCGTCGTCTGCGATGTTGTCGATCTGGATCACCT
The DNA here is from genome assembly GCA_031380375.1 of Hyphomicrobiales bacterium. Lineage (GTDB taxonomy): Bacteria > Pseudomonadota > Alphaproteobacteria > Rhizobiales > Aestuariivirgaceae > Aestuariivirga. Next base: position 152 of record JANNFZ010000046.1, on the reverse strand, counting down.
CGACGCGGGGGTCGGCTGTGAACTGCTCCGGCAAAAAATCATTTGCCCCGATCAGCACACGGAAGTTCGGATCAGACTGGTTGAGAATTGAATTCAGTGCATCCTGCAGGCAGCGCAACACCGCGTCCCATTTCCCGGTTTTCCGGCTGCTG
>JANNFZ010000033.1:0-3375 GCA_031380375.1 Hyphomicrobiales bacterium | reverse complement strand
ATAGTCGATTCAGTTCGTGCAGCTTGCCGCGTTTGCGCTCCCATCCCATCCATTTTTTCTGCTTTGCATTCCACAGCCTTGCCCTGTGCAACAGCAGGAACCGATCGGTGCCATGCCGCAAATTCATGCGGTGAATGCCATCCAATGCCACATCCAACAGAGGTTGATCACCGGGAACCGACTGCGCATCTGCGTCGGTCCAATCCGTGGCCAGGCCGAAATATAATTCACCATCGGCATTCGACAGAAAATGCACTTCCAGCCGGTCTATCAGTTCTTCGATGTCATCGCGGGCGGTGAGAAGTGCGGGCACCACGACCAGCGTGCGCAACTCCAAAGGCACACCGTCGCGCAAGGCCAGTCCGGGTATAACCGCGGCATCCATCAACTTGGTGATCAGATAATTGACAATGGCGAGGCCAAATTCCGAAGCAGGAAAAGCTGCCAGCAGCAACAGGACAATCATCAAACCTGGCGATACGTCCGCTTTCAACAGCGCATAGAGTCCAAGGGACAAGGCAAACACCGCAAACAGTGACAATCCGCCGAGATAGCCAGGCAGGCCGGCTGACCGCACAGCCATGCGCAGGCGGCGCAACAAAGGTGGCTTGAAGCCCAGGTTTTTTTCGAACACAGCTCGGCCTGTTCCGATCAGGTGCTGGCCGGGATCAATGCCACCCAAATCCAGTGCGCTCTGGGCGACCGCCAACTCCGGGATCGCAGAACCGCGGGCGAGTTCTTCGACAGCGGTGCGGTAGATGGTGCGGCTTGGAAAATCCATGGCGGTGTAGTTGGCGGATGTGCGCAGCAACCTGTCGACAAGACTGACCGTATCAAACCAGACTTCCCAGTTCACATCCGAAATGAACCTCATGCTGGTGACAATATTGCGCACCGTTACGTTTGCGGTGCCTTGGCGGTGATGTTCATCACTGACTGCGGATTCAAAGGAAAAACCAAGTTTCTCGGTTTCGGTTTTCAGCCAATCCAGTGCTTGGGTCGCCGGGCTGTTCTGGTCCCGCAGGCGCTGGATCAGTTGAACAGCGAATTGTTGCGTAACCTCCGGCGCTCTGGTCAGGGCACGGAATTCCTCAAACGCGGGTTTGGCCTCATCAAGTTTCAGCACCTGTTCAGCGAATATGTCTGCCTCCTCGCGGTCGCGCCGCGCCTGCATGATGCGCTGCGAGACACGCCGGAGATTTTCAATCAGAATGAGCCGCAAGCTGATGGCCACAGCCCATAGTTCACCGATCGTGAGCGGCTGCACCTCTTGATATTCACTGACGAAATCGGTCAATGTTGTGGGGTCGAAACGGCTGTCGCTGTGGGCCACATAGGCCCACACAACTCCGAATATGCGGGGATGGCCTGCAAGTGGTCCATTGGCAAGTTTCGGCAGCTGGCGGTAGAAACCAGGCGGCAGGTCGGCACGCGTCTGCCGCACCTGCTCCTCGACAAGATGATAGTTGTCGATCAGCCATTCGGCGGCCGGCGTTACGGCTTTTCCGTCGGCGACTGCCGCGCAGATTTCGCGATAGGCTTCCAACAAGGCATCTGCATTGTCGTTGAGGCGGTCGACAATTGAATAGATATCTCGCGGTGACTTCGTGACAGTTTGGCTTTCGGCCAGGGTGCGGGCATGTTGCTTGAATCTTTCCAGGCCGAATATTTCAGCAGTGATTGTTTGGTTGTCGTTCCAAAGCGATGCTTGCCCAAATGCGCCTTTTCCAAACATCCCAGACATTGCGCGGTATTCTCCAATTCAACATCAGGTGCCAGCGAGAGAACGCTGCAAGCGGCGGTTTGTTCCGGAATTTGTTGGGTTTTGGCGCAATTTATTTTGCTGCCGCCTTGGCCCGCGCATTTAAAATGCCATTCAAGGCATTCAATTCTGGTTGCCTGCAAAGCGCGTGGGACGGAACTTTGCATCGATGGCCACGTTATCGGAGGCATACGCACAATGTTGTGTGAAACCATTTCCGAAAACGAGGATGTCAAATGCAGACGATCACCAAGGTTTACGACAGCTATGAATCGGCCCGCGAAGCGGTCAACGAACTGGAAACCGCAGGAATACCAATGGCCAGCATCAGTGTTTTGGCAAACCGTGAAGCCAGCCAGACGAACGTTGACGTGGACGTTGACGTGGACGACTCCACGGAAGCCGGAACCGGTGCCGGTGTCGGCGCTGTTGTCGGCGGAGCTGCCGGTCTCTTGACGGGACTTGGGCTTCTGGCCATTCCGGGTCTCGGCCCCGTTGTTGCCGCAGGCTGGCTCGCTTCGACTGCGCTCGGCGCCGTCGCCGGCGTTGCAACCGGAGGCATTGTTGGTTCGCTGATCAGCGCCGGTGTCCCGGAAGACCATGCCCATGTCTATTCCGAAGCAGTGCGCCGCGGCGGTACTTTGGTTTCAGTCCAGGCCGGCGACCACAATGTTGCGGAGGTGCAAACAATTCTCGGCAACTTCACACCGCTTGATCCAGTCGCGCAAGGTGCAACCTATCGCAAGACCGGCTGGAGCAAGTTCGACCCGCAGGGCGCGCCCTATGAGTCCGCGCGTTCCGCCAACGGCAACGAACGCAGCGTTATGTAATCCATCCAACGCTTCCGGCCCCGACAATCAACCAGGAGAAAAACCATGACCAAGACCACAAAGCAGCTCGACGTCCTGTTCCACGACACGTTGAAGGACATCTACTTTGCCGAGAAAAAGATTGTTTCGACTTTGCCGAAAATGGCCAAAGCCGCAATGTCAAGCGATCTCAAGAAGGCATTTGAAAAGCACAAGACCGAAACCGAGGGCCATGTAAAGCGGCTCGAAGAAGTTTTTGGATTGATCGATGCCAAGCCCCAGGCCAAAACCTGCGATGCCATCATGGGACTCGTCAAGGAGGGCGAAGGCATCATCGAAGACTACAAGGATTCGCCAGCTCTCGATGCGGCGCTCCTTGCAGTGGCCCAAGCCGTTGAGCACTATGAAATGGCCCGCTATGGCGCCCTGAAGTCCTGGGCCGATGAACTCGGCCTGCACGACGCTGCCGCACTCCTTGAAGCGACTCTGCAAGAGGAGAAGAAAACCGACGCCGCACTCTCGGCACTTGCCATATCGGTGATCAATATTGAGGCCGAAGCCGCATAGGACCTGCTCGATGAATTGAACCCGTGGGACATGGCACCCCATGGGTTCATTTTTATGCAGAACCGCTGCCCTCGCGGCATTCTTTGGGTGCTGGTTTCGATCCGCCGGCAGTCACCAGGCTCGAAAATCCTGTCAGAAACGACAGGGATGGTGGTGGATGCAGTCTGTGACGAACGGGTCTCAGTTGTCACTCCCTGCACAACAGGGAATTAACAGGGAAAATTCTGCAAATTGAGG
>JANNFZ010000016.1:0-1502 GCA_031380375.1 Hyphomicrobiales bacterium | reverse complement strand
CACAGATGATGTTGACCACACCCGGCGGTATCCCCGCCGCCTCAATCAACGCGCCGAATTCCAGCATGGGGGCAGACGCATGCTCCGACACTTTCAGGACCACCGTGTTGCCGGCAGCGAGAGCGGGGCCAATTTTCACCGCAGACAGAAACAACTGGGAATTCCACGGAACCACTGCGGCAATGACGCCAAGCGGTTCGCGCCTCGTGAACACAAACATCTCGGGTTTGTCGATCGGCAGGGTCTCACCATGAATCTTGTCGGCGCAACCGGCAAAGAAGTGAAAAAACTCCGCGATATACTTGGCCTGCCAGCGGGTTTCCTTGAGCAATTTTCCGGTGTCGATGGTCTCAACCGTGCCGAAAGCCTCGGACTTGTCGGCCAACAGATCAGCCAGCTTCCGCAGACAATGGCCGCGCTGGGTTGCCGTCATCGAAGACCACGGCCCGTGATTGAACGCCCGGTCCGCCGCCTGCACCGCCCGGTCAACATCATCCGCCGTTGCCTCGGGGATCATGGCCCAGACTTTGCCGGTGGTCGGATTGACGCTTTCGAACGCGGCGCCATCACTGGCGCCAACCCATTCGCCATCAATCAGCATCTTGTAGTGTTTGAGGTCCGTCATCGTGGCGTCTTCCCTGGGCGGTTTTTTTCACTGCGGGCGGGCGTGACGTGCGGCACGACGGAATGATAATTCCCGTCAAGATAGGCCAAAGGAGCCGCAGCGCCCTCGCGCACGCTGAGGACATGGCAAATGAAGATGCTGTGGCTGCCGGCGGCAACAATCTGTGCGACTGAACCCGAGAAGACGGTGGCACCGTCGATCTCCGGGGCTGCACCCTCGACCCCAAAATAGTCGACGCCCGAAAATCGATCCTCAACCAGATGATCATCCCGGCCCGCGAAGCGGTTGGCAAGGTCAAGCCGGTCATGCGGCAGGACGTTGACGCAAAGATTGCCATTGGCAGCGACGGCCTCGGCGATCCGGCTGCCTGTGCGCAAACAGACGAGGATCATCGGCGGATCCGCCGATACCGACGAAAATGCGCTGACGGTGGCACCGTGGCAACCCGCCGGCCCGTCGGTTGCCACCACTGCCACGGAACTGGCGACCCGGCGCATCGTCCGCACAAAGGCATCGCGCGCTGAAGGCGTGGGTGCGGTATGTGAGGTGCTTGGCATTGGCCATTCTCCTGTGCCGCCGCCTGATCCTGTCAGACACCGATACATTGTCATAGCGAAATTTTTGGCATATTTAGTTCGGAAAAATCGAATTGAGGGGGACTTGCGTGAACATCATCGGGCTGCAAACTTTTGTATCCATTGTCGAGACTGGCAGCCTTGTTCGGGCATCCGAGCAACTGAATGTCACGCAGTCCACTATCACTGCCCGCCTGCGCACTCTGGAGCAGGAACTGGGGGCCACATTGCTGCACCGCCAGAAATCCGGTGTCACCTTGACCGCATCGGGAACCAAACTGCTCGGCTATGCCGAAATCATG
>JANNFZ010000003.1:0-2124 GCA_031380375.1 Hyphomicrobiales bacterium | reverse complement strand
TTGGCCCAGGCGACGCGGGCTGCCAGTAATTTCGCCATGCCGGCTTCCACGTCGCAGCGGCGGCCTTCATCCTTGGCTTGTGCCGCGCGATAGGTGAGGAGGCGTGCGGCATGGGTTTCCGCGGCCATCAGGGCAATCTTGTCGGAGACTCTGGGAAAGCGGATGATGGGTTTGCCGAATTGCTTTCGGTCACTGGCATAAGCCAGCGCCAGATCAAGGGCATTCTGGGCGACACCGACAGCGCGGGCCGCCGTCTGGATGCGGGCACTTTCAAAAGTCTGCATCAATTGCTTGAAGCCCTGGCCTTCAACACCGCCGAGAAGATTTTCGGCCTTCACGGCATAGTCTTCAAAACGCAGTTCATATTCCTTCATGCCGCGATAGCCGAGAACTTCGATCTCGGAGCCTGTGAGACCCTTGTCAGGAAAGGGCGTGGCATCGGACCCCCGCGATTTTTCGGCGAGCAGCAGCGAAAGACCTTTGTAGCCTTTTTCATCGGGGTTGGTGCGCACCAGAAGCATCATCAGGTCGGCACGCACCGGATGGGTGATCCAGGTTTTGTTGCCGGTGACTTTATAGGTGTCGCCCTGGCGGCTGGCTCGGGTTTGCAATGAACCCAAGTCAGAGCCGGTGTCGGGCTCGGTGAAAACAGCCGTCGTCAATATTTCACCGGAGGAAATTTTCGGCAGCCACTTTGATTTCTGTTCTTCGGTACCCCCCGCCAGAATGAGTTCGGCAGCAATTTCAGCGCGGGTGCCAAGGGAACCAACAGCAATCCAGCCCCGTGACAGTTCCTCGGACACGAGACACATGGCCTGTTTGGAAAGGGCGAGCCCGCCATATTGCTCAGGCAGGGTGAGCAGGAAGACGCCGAGCCCGGCCAGTTCCTCGATGATCTCCATCGGCACATAGGAATTGTCGCGGTGCCAACGATGGGCGTTTGGCTTTACCTTGTCGGCGACAAAGCGGTGCATGGTCTGGCGCATGTCCTCAAGATCAGGACCAAGGCCCGAAGTGCCATAGATCATGTCACCTTGGGCTTGCTGGATGAATTCCACGAGACGCTGGCGGTTCGCAGCTGTATTGCCCGAGAGGCGCAAGGGATTGCCGCGCAGGTCCGCGAGATCATCATCCGATGCACCCATCTCATGGGGACGGATGAATTCCTGCTGGTTCAGGGGAATGCCGCCCAGCACATGATTGAGATATTCGCCACCCGCAATGGCGAGGAGCAATTGCTCCATCTCGGTCAAGCTTTGCTGTTCGGCATGGGCGCCAAGAGCGGCAAAAACCTCGGCATAGGTTGAAACCCAGGCAAGCCCGTGGGCCAGATGCTGCTCGTGGTCGAGGGCATCGGGGTTTTTGTCGGTTGCAAGGCGTTGCCTCAGATGGCGGAGGCCTTGGGCCTGGAGCTTGGACAAGCCAACTGATGCGGCACGGAGGTCTTGTGCAAGTGTCACGGGTGACTTTCCTGTTTCCGACAGGGTAAGCTGAAGCTTGTTGCAGCGCAATATGGACTTTCGGCCCCTTCTTCACTGCGCCGCAATTGGGCCGGAATTTTCCGCGAGACACTGCCGGAATCCGGACATTTCCCACTTGTTAAGACGTTCCGCTTTAGGGTTAACAGATGATTATGATGCGCAGCCTTTCGATACTTGGCCTTTTGGTGTTGGCGGGCGGGCACGCACTCGCCCAGGAGCCCGATGCCTTGGGCACTTTCAATGACTGGGAAGCCTATGCCTACAAGGCCAATGACGCCAAGGTGTGCTTTGCTTTTTCCAAGCCCACCAAGAGCGAAGCCTCCAAAAAAGTGCGCCGCGATGAAGTGCGCTTCATGGTGACCAACCACACCGGCCAGAAAGTGAAGGGCCAAGTGTCGACGATCATCGGCTATCCCTTCAAGGAAGGCTCTGCCGTCAAACTCACCATTGATGAAACAAGTTTTGAAATGTTTCCGCAAGGCGACATGGCCTGGGCCGGTGACAGCGACAAGGACATTGTGGAAGCCATGAAGGCAGGCTCGACCATGACTCTTTCCGGCACAAGCTGGAAAGGCACTGACACCACCGACAGCTATTCGCTGACGGGAATTTCAGCGGCAATCGACAAGATCAACGAGGCGTG
>JANNFZ010000567.1:0-4733 GCA_031380375.1 Hyphomicrobiales bacterium | reverse complement strand
ATGATGGCCTCGATCCCCAGATGCTGGCCGGCATATCGGGTGGCTGGCCCATGGTGCTCTCCAACCTCAAGACATTTCTCGAGCAGGGCCGACCCTTGCCCAAACCTGAGTGGATGTGAAGCGATGAGCAAGACCTATGCAGGCGGCTGTGCCTGTGGTGCGGTCCGTTATGAAATTGTTGGCGAGCCGGTTTTCATGAACGATTGCCAGTGCCGCGACTGCCAGCAGGCGAGCGGCACCGGGCATGGTTCCTATTTGACATTCGCCGGGCGCAGCGCCGTGAAACTTGAAGGCGACGCCACGCGTTGGGACATGGTGGGCGACAGCGGCAACGTGAAAACCAAAGGCTTCTGTCCGACCTGCGGGTCGCCGGTTTATCTCACCTTCGCCGCAATGCCCGATCTCTTCACGGTGCATGCCGCGAGCCTTGATGATCCTGGCCGCTACATGCCGCAGGCCGTCACATATAATTCACGCGGACATGCCTGGGATTTCCTCGCACCCCACTTGCCACGCTTCGCCAAAATGCCGGAGGGGTAGGGTGGCGTGATCGATTTGGGGTGTTGGATTGGAGCGCTTGATTCATAAGCCGCAATTGTCCCGGACCATTCACACAACGGTCACTACGTTGTGTTTGCCTTTGATTTGATGGCACTCTGGCCGGCGGGGCAGAATGGCAACCGCAGCGAGGAACGCAACAATGACAAAAATCGATATCCGAAAAGGCATGCCTGATGTGCAACTGGGCCGCGAGGAATTCGAGCGCCGCTTCCGCAACCGCTTCTTTGATCCGGCTTTTGCAAAGAATGAAGCGGCCCTGAAGTCCATCATCGACACGGCCTGGGAAGGTTACGACGTTTACCGCAAGAGCCCGGTGACGCGTCTGGCGGGAGATGGCTACGCCGATCCCAAGGCCGAGCTCTCAGTTGAATGGCTTGACGCCAGAGCGGCCATTGATGCCGCCGAGGCACGCCAGAAAGATGCAAAGTCGCCGAGCCGCATTCTCCTTGTCAATGGCTCCATGCGTTCGGACCAGAGTTGCCCCGGCGAAATGTCCAAGACCTGGCGGCTCTTGAAACTTGCCGAGGAAACAATTCATGCCGAAACCGGATTTGAAACCGAAATCCTCGACCTGTCGCTGCTGACCTCGCAATATGGCCGGGTCATTCACCCCTGCAAATCCTGTGTATCGACGGCCCAGCCGCTGTGCCACTGGCCATGCTCGTGCTACCCGAATTTTGCCATGGGGCAGACGAGTGACTGGATGAACGAGATCTATCCCATGTGGGCGGCGGCCCATGGTGTCATGATCCTGACGCCGGTGAATTGGTATCAGGCGCCGGCGGGTCTGAAAGCAATGATTGATCGTCTGGTGTGCGCCGACGGCGGCAACCCCGATCCCACCACAACGGGTGGAAAGGATCCGGCAAAGGCAAAAGCGTTGGAACTCAAAGGTTGGGACTATCCGCGCCATCTGGCGGGCCGCGCCTTTGCGGTCGCTGTTCACGGCGACGCTGCCGGAGTTGAAAATCTGCGTCGCATCCTGACCGACTGGCTGGAAGACATCGGCATGATCGCGTCCGGCCACAAGTCGCACATTGGAGCCTTTATCGGCTATCTCGGAACCTACGCCGAAAGCCATGCGGATCTTGACAAGGATACAGGCGTTCAGGCGGATGTGAGGACGGCTGCCCAGGCGCTGGTGAACGCCGTGAAGCTTTTGCGCGCCGGCAGATTGATCCCGCCTGATGCGGAGTTGCACGAGGCGCGGCCCAAGTAGCGCCAAATGTGAGATGAAACATTTCGGCGTTGGCTGGGGGACTAGGATTCGAACCTAGACGATCAAAGTCAGAGTCTGATTTTGATGATTTCGCATGCCTTGACGCAGAGTTGTTTTAATTGTCTGATTTCAATATGTTAGTTGCCATTTGTTGAAGATTTCAGAACATGCAAAAACACCAGAAAACCATTGATTTATGCGACTAGAATGCGACTAAGACGATGAAATTGACAGACCTTCAGATCAAGAAACTTTCGCTCCCAGAAGGTGCGACGAAGCAAAAGACCTTCTTTGATGAGGCCTTCAAAGGCTTCGGATTGCGCGTGTCAGTCGGTGGTTCAAAGACGTTTGTTTTGATGCATGGCAAGCGCCGGAAACTGAGGACGCTTGGGTGCCATCCCGACGTGTCGCTGGCTGAGGCCCGTGTTGCGGCGAAGAAGGTCCAGGGCCAGGTCGTCGGCACAGATGATGCTGCCCTCGCCCGCGCCGCATCAATCTCGTTCGATGACGTCCGCAATCTGTTTCCTAAAGACTCCAGCCGCCGCACAAAGATCTCGACACACGACGAGTACACACGGCTGCTGCACAAGCATTTCAATTTCTCCAAGCCCATCACGTCGGTGACCCGGTAGGAGATTTCAGACGTCATCTCCAACCTTCGGGGCAAGCCAAGTTCGGCCCACCATGCTTTTATCGGCATCCGCACAATGATGAACTGGGCCGTCATGCATGGCTATCTCGCAACCTCGCCCGTCCCTCCCCTGCGCTTCAAGCCCATCGCCCGCAGCCGTACGCTCATGGATGAGGAACTTGTATTGGTGTGGAAACGGGCTGGGGCCATCGGCCACCCCTATGGCACCATCGTCAAACTCCTGATCCTCACAGGCCAGCGCCGGGGCAAAATTGCTGGCTTGCGGCGAAGCTGGATTTCAAATGACTTGGTCACCTTCCCCTCCGGGTTCTGCAAGAATAAGCGCGAGCATGTGATCCCGCTTGGTCGCGTGGCCCGAAAGGTCATCGACGGCATTCCCGGCGAGGGCGAACTGTCTTTCCCCGCCCGAGGTCGAACCAGCACCTCGTATTCGGGATGGGGCAAGGCCAAGGCCCAGTTCGATGCACCGCTTGGCATCGCTGATTATACTCTCCATGATCTGCGCCGAACATTCAGCTCACAGTTGGCGGCTTTTGGCACCCCTATCCACGTCACGGAAAAGCTGTTGAACCACGTCTCTGGCACCCAGAGTGGCGTTGCGGGGGTGTACAACCGCTATTCCTATGCTGCCGAGATGCGCAGCGACGTGGAAGCCTATGAAGCCCACTTGGAAGCGCTAATTGGGCCCCAGAATTAACAGCACTTTATCAGCGCAATAACTGACATCCCCGCAATCGCCCCGGAGTCATTCTTGCCAAAGTTTGCCAATTTCGGTGGTTCGTGCCAGTCTGACACTATGACAACAAGCACCATGAACATCTCACTCCCCGAGGCCCTCAAGCGCTTTGTAAAGGAGCGCACCAAGGGTGCGAATTATACTTGCAGGCGATATTGCCAACACGATCTTCCATCCCGTGGGGACAACCAAAATGGGGCGGGAGGACGATCCCATGGCTGTGGTTGACTCGCGGTTGCGAGTGAATGGCATTTCAGGTTTGCGAATTGTGGATGCAGGCGTCATGCCAAGCATCACCAGGGGCAATACCAACGCGCCAACTTTGATGATTGCGGAAAAAGCGTCACGCATGATCATTAGAGCAAAGTCAGGCTAGGCTGAATCGAATTGGGATTCCCAAATCAGACGTGATCTGATTCAAAGTGTCGGCTGGATGGAGGCTGGCATGGATGGGACAGGCATATCCAATCAAGGTTCGCGAGAAGGCCGGGGCTTTTGCCCTGAAACACGGTTCTTCGGGCAAGGCGGCAGAAGCCTATGAGGTGAGCAGGGCATCGGCGGTACGCTGGGCGGCGCAGCTTCGCGAGACTGGCAAAATCACGGTCGGCAAGATCGGCGGGTATCGCAAGCCGATACTCGAAGGCCAGGAAGAATGGCTGCGGGCGAGGATGTTGCAAGGGCCCCATGTGACTTTGAAGCAAGTGCGGGGCGAGCTTGTCGAGCGCGGGCTTGTTGTGAGCCATGGCGCGCTGTGGAACTTTGTGAAGCGGCTTGGCCTCAGCTTCAAAAAAAACCGTTCACGCCGAGGAAGCGACCCGGCCTGATGTCGCCAGAAAGCGGAAATGGTGGTTCAGGCTGCAAGCCTGGCTGAGCGCAGCGCGGCTGGTTTTTATCGATGAGACGTGGGTCAAGACCAACATGGCGCCCTTGCGCGGCTGGTCGCAAAAGGGCCAGAGACTTCGCGCCCGCACGCCTCATGGCCACTGGCTGACGCTGACCTTTCTGGCGGCATTGCGCGTTGATGGCATCACCGCCCCATGCGTCTTTGATGGCCCGATCAACGGTGAAAGCTTTCTGCTTTACGTCGAGCAGTTCCTCGTCCCTACCTTGCGACACGGCGACATTGTCATCATGGACAATCTCGGCAGTCACAAGGCTGATGCCATCAGGCAGGCCATCGCCAAAGCGGGTGCCAGACTGTTGTTCCTGCCGCCTTACAGCCCAGACCTGAACCCCATCGAACAAACCTTCTCCAAAATCAAAAACGCCTTGCGCAAGGCCATGGGCCGTTCCGTCGGCGAAGTCGAGAATGCCCTCAAAGAAACCATCACAGCAATAAAGCCAGATGAATGCAGAAACTACTTCACCAACGCAGGATATGCCTCAGCCTAAGATGACTTCGCTCTAGTTGTTCAGTCCCAGCATTTGATGGTACGATTTTGACCATCGAGTGGAAGGAGGCACTATGGGCCAGGTTCTTCACGGCAGCGCCACGACAACTGAGGCTGTGCGTCCGAGCGATACAACATAGTAAGAGAGCGTGAGGGCGCTGGCTGAACGCTACA
>JANNFZ010000546.1:0-5294 GCA_031380375.1 Hyphomicrobiales bacterium | reverse complement strand
CGCCGAGCGATGACGCAGTGTCGGCATCGTCATCGACGACAAGAATGTTCAAGGACCTGGTCATGCAGCTTCTCCCTGCTGCTGGCCGTCGAGGGGCAGGAGAATTGTGAACAGGGAGCCGTGGCCAGCCTCGGACTCGATTTCCAGCCGTCCATTGTGCTGGTGGGCGATTTGTTCGATGGCCGGGATGCCGAGTCCGGTGCCAAAATTCTTGGTTGTGAACAATGGTTCGCGGATCCTGGCCAGCACTTCCGGCGACATGCCCGGCCCGTTGTCGCGGACGCGGATTGCCACATGGTCTTGGGCAAGCGCCGTGCTGATTTCAATCTGGTGGCTTGTCCGTTGGCTGTCGGTTGGTCTTTCACTCCGCCCCATCAGGGCTTCCGAGGCATTGTTCAAGAGGTTGATGACCGCCCGCTCGAGCCGCGCAGCATCAAAAGCCACGTCGCCGTCAGCAAGGCCAAGCACACACGAGATTTGAACAGAAGCCGGCAGGCCTTTGGCCGTTTCCTGCACGACGCCCTCAAGCCATTGGTCCAGGTTGCCCTTGGTGGCGGTCAGTTTGCGGGTCCGGGAAAAATCCAGAAGCTGGGTGATGATGTTGTCGCAGCGCACCACGCCTTTGTTGATGCGCTCGATCTGCGCTTCGGTGCCAAGCCCCTTGCCTTGCAGCTTGCGCTCGAGCAGGAAGGCTGAAGTGCGGACGGTCCCCAGCGGGTTGCGCAGCTCATGGGCAATCGTTGCCGTCAATTGCCCAAGCTGTTCCATGCGGCCCTTCTTCAACAATTCATCCTGGGCCGCGTTCAGCCTGGCAATGTTGGCCGACAGGTCCTTGTTCAGCACCGCCATGCCGTCATTCAGTTCGCCGAGCTTCGCGGCCATTGTCTCGGCCTCGAGGCGGGCTGTTGTTTCAGCCGCCTTTGCACCTTCCACTTCGTCGAGCTTGCGCAGGTTCTCGGTGAACATGATCAGGGCATAGCCAAGTGCCACGAGGCCGCAGGCGAATCCGACGGCCAGCAGCAGGCCATAGGTTTTACGTAAGCTGGCATTGCGGTTTTCAAGTTGTTGCCGCGCCTTGTCGGTGATTGCCGTCCACAGCAATGCGCCGGTGTCCGAAGCCTGGGCGGCATGATCCTTGCTGTGGAGAAAATCATCGACCCTCGAAATGTTGCCGTCGTCATGGAAGGTCTTGGCAACAACCACGAGTTCGCTGATGTCGGCCGTCAGTCGGTCGCACTGCTTCGCCATCACGGCATATTCTTTTGGTTTGCCGCTGTTGGCTTCCGCCGACTTTAATGAGTTCTTCATGCGGCGGTGGGCCTCAAGGGTATTGCCGAGCGCCATCAACACATCGCTCGTGCTGGCTTGCTTTGCGACGCCCCTGGCGGCCGCGATGTGCTTCAGTCCAAACACCACGGCACGGTAGTTGCCGATCACATCCGGCAGGTCGGCGAGGGCGGCAATGATGAGAAAATAGGACTGGGCCTCGGAATCAAGGATGAGCCCGGAACGGGTCAGCACGTCGAAAGTGTAGTCTTCCGCTTCACGTGATTGCCCGTCATCAGAACTGGCGATGTTGTTCTGTGCGGCCAGAACGGCCTCAAAGGACAGTTGCGGTTTTTTCCCGAATATCGCGCTTTCGAGACCCGCCATGCGTTGCTTTAGACGGTCGTCGGCCGCCAGGGGCTTGCCGAACATGATGGGCGACACGAGATTGGCAAGTTCCAGACCCTTGAGTTCCAATTCAACAGTGGCAATGTCGCGCTCGGCCTCGCGAATGTAGAAAAATCCGAACAGCACAACGGGCAGCAGCAACAGAACCACGATTTTCGCGAGGTTGAGCCCCGCCTTTCGTGATGCTATCTTTCCCGTCACGGTCGCGGCCCCTGCTGCTGTCCTGAACTTCGAATCCGGCGGAGAATGGCGGATGCAACCTGAAAATATGGTTAACAAAGTGTCTGCAAATGACCCGTTGACGGGTGGTTGCCAGTGCGGTGCCGTCCGCTACCGGATTTCGGTTGCCTTCGGCGATGCCTCAATCTGCCATTGCCGCATGTGCCAAAAGGCCTTCGGCGCCTGGGGTGCCGCCTTGGTCAGCGCGCCCATGCACGGTTTTGCCTGGACCCGGGGAAAGCCTGGCGAATTTCGCTCCTCGGCCGTTGTTGCACGTGGCTTCTGCGCCGCCTGTGGCACGCCGCTCTATATGCTCGAGGATAATTTTGGCGTCATCGAAATTGCCATTGGCACGCTTGATGATCCCAATGCTGTGCCGCTCCTGTCACGGCAGGTCGGCGTTGAAAGCAAGCTTAACTGGTTCCCCACCATGCATCTGCTGCCGGGCAAGACAACCACCGACGACCGCACACCCGACGACTTGGAAAAGCTCGCGTCGCTCCAGCACCCGGATCACGACACGCCAGAATGGCCGCTGCGCAAAAACCTATAGTGTCGCTTTGATCGCGGCAATCGCGTCATGAGCTTTCGCACCATCGGGACCACCAGCCTGGGCCATGTCGGGCCGCCCACCCCCACCTTTGCCGCCCATGACTGCCGCGCCGATTTTCACAAGTTCGACGGCATTGATCCTTGCCGCAAGGTCCTGCGTCACGCCGACCACGACTGCACCCTTGCCATCATCGGAAACCGCCACGAGTGCCACAACACCGGAACCGAGTGCCTTCTTGCCGTCATCAGCCAGAGGCTTCAGGTCCTGGGGTGAAACGCCCTTCAGGACCTTGGCCATGAACTTGATACCATTGATCTCCGCCACATCTTGGCCCGCCGATTGCGTGCCGCCCATGGCCAGCGCCTTGCGTGCCTCTGAAAGCTCACGTTCAAGCCTCCGGCGGTCTTCCACCAGCGTCTCGACACGTGAAACAATTTCCGAAGGTGGCACCTTGAGCGCCGCCGCCACTTGCGAAAGGCGGCGGTCCTGGGCATTCAAATAATCACGCGCCGCAGCCCCCGCCAGCGCTTCAAGGCGACGCACGCCCGCCGATGAGGCGCTGTCAGACAAGACCTTGATGAGGCCAATGTCACCGGTGCGCCCGACATGGGTGCCGCCGCACAATTCCAGCGAATAGATCGGGCGACCGGCACCGCCGTCATTGCGGCCCATCGAGACAACACGCACTTCATCGCCGTATTTTTCACCAAACAGCGCCATGGCACCCTCAGCGATTGCCGCATCGACCGACATCAACCGCGTGTTCACAGCGTCATTCTGCATGACGATGGCATTGGCCAATTTTTCGACTTCAGCTATGTCGTCTTCATTCAGGGGTTTGGTGTGCGAGAAATCAAACCGCAACCGGTCAGGCTCGACCAGCGAACCCTTTTGCGCCACGTGCGAACCGAGCCTGCGGCGCAGCGCCTCGTGCAACAGATGCGTGGCCGAGTGATGCTGGCGGTTGCCGCTGCGGCGGCTGGTGTCAACGGTGAGGATCACAGCGTCCTTCACCTTCATGCTGCCCCGCTCGACCGTTCCCAGATGCACAACAAGATCGCCAACGCGCTTTACCGTGTCAGTGACCCGGAACAGCGCACCATCACTGGTGCGGATCACGCCGTAGTCGCCGCTCTGGCCGCCTGATTCCGCATAGAACGGTGTCTGGTTGGTGAGCAATGCGCCTGATTGACCTTCGCCAAGCTGCGTGACCGATGCACCATCAGCGACCAGCGCCACAACAATGCCTTCGGCTGTTTCTGTGTCATACCCGAGAAATTCCGAAGCACCGTTTTTTTCACGAAGCTCGAACCAGATGGTTTCCGTTTTGGCTTCGCCTGTGCCTTTCCAGGCGCGGCGGGCATCGACGCGCTGGGCTTCCATGGAAGTCTCGAAGCTTGCGGTGTCAACGGTGATGCCGCGCGCGCGCAGTGCATCCTGCGTCAAATCCAGCGGAAAGCCATAGGTGTCATAGAGCTTGAAGGCTGTCTGGCCGGAGAACGTGGTGCCCTTTGTGAGACCAGTCGATTCTTCTTCGAGCAGCTTGAGGCCGCGCTCCAATGTCTTGCGGAAGCGCGATTCTTCGAGGCGCAATGTCTCGGTGATCATATCCTGCCCCCGCGACAGTTCAGGGTAGGCCGCACCCATTTCCCGTACCAGTGACGGCACCAGCTTCCACATGAGTGGTTCTTTCATGCCCAACAGTTCGGCATGGCGCATGGCCCGGCGCATGATGCGGCGGAGCACATAACCGCGCCCCTCGTTGGATGGCAGCACGCCATCGGCAATCAGGAACGACGAGGCGCGCAAGTGATCGGCGATGACCCGGTTCGAAGCTTTCTGTGCGCCCTCCGCCGGAACGCCGGTGTTTTCGACAATGGCGGCAATGAGCGAGCGGAACAGGTCCGTCTCATAATTGTCGTGGGTGCCCTGCAGCACGGCGGCGATGCGCTCGAGCCCCATGCCAGTGTCGATTGAGGGCTTCGGCAAAGCCACACGCTCGGTCTTCGTGACCTGCTCGAATTGCATGAACACGAGATTCCAGATTTCGATGAAGCGGTCGCCATCGGCATCAGCACTGCCGGGAGGCCCGCCCGGAATCCTGTCACCATGGTCATAGAAAATTTCCGAGCACGGCCCGCACGGACCAGTATCGCCCATCGACCAGAAATTGTCGGACGTCGGAATGCGGATGATACGGCTGTCGGGAAGACCTGCTATTTTCCGCCACAGGGCATGCGCTTCGTCATCCTCCGAGAACACCGTGACGGTGAGCTTGTCTTTCGGCAGACCATATTCCCGGGTAATCAGAGTCCAAGCCCATTCAATGGCATCGGGTTTGAAATAGTCGCCAAACGAGAAATTGCCGAGCATCTCGAAAAACGTGTGGTGGCGGGCCGTGTAGCCGACATTGTCAAGGTCGTTGTGCTTGCCCCCGGCACGCACGCATTTTTGTGCGGTGGTGGCCCTGACATATGGCCGTTTTTCGACGCCGGTGAAGGTGTTCTTGAATTGCACCATGCCGGAATTGGCGAACATCAGGGTTGGGTCGTTGCGCGGCACGAGCGGCGATGACGGCACAATGGTGTGCCCCTGCTTCTTGAAGAAGTCGAGAAAGGTGGAACGGATTTGCGATAGGCCGGTCATGGTCTGGTCCGAAAAGGGGTGTTTGAGTTGCGCTGCTCAATATGGCGGGCGGCACCCCTTGTCCAGAAACAATGACTTCAATCTTTCCTCCACAATTTCTGGTTTGGAGCAGAATTGTGCGTCGACGCTGGGCTTGCCACCCCACCCCCATCCTTCGGATGACCCCTCCCCGCGAAGCTGGGAGGGGTGGCAGGTCAATGCT
>JANNFZ010000535.1:0-18420 GCA_031380375.1 Hyphomicrobiales bacterium | reverse complement strand
GCCAACCGAGTTTCGCCTGCTCGAGCAACTGATGCGCAATGCCGGCCGTGTCTACACCCGGGCGCAATTGCTCGACATGGTGTGGGGTCGCGACGCAGAAGTCGATGAGCGCACCGTTGATGTCCACATCGGGCGCTTGCGCAAGTCGCTGTCGCGCGGCAAGGAGACAGACCCGATCCGCACCGTCAGGTCGTCGGGCTATTCATTCGATGAGCAGTTCCACTGAGAATTGAGTCTGCTACAGCCTGCATGACACCGATATAGCCTTCGACATTCCAGGCGGCGCGGCCAATGAATAGTCCGTCGATATGGGATTGCCAGGCGAGCGCCGCAAAATTTTCAGCATTGACACTGCCACCATGGAGGATCGGCAAGCGGCCGCCGGTCAATTGCAACACGAGGTCCGAGATCATTTCGTGTTGTTGATCAGCGAATGCGGGTGATGCCGGCACGCCATGTTCGCCGATGGACCAGATGGGTTCATACGCAATCAACACTTTGCCCAGCGCATCTTTGCCCACATGTCGCGACAGGGCTTTGACCTGCCGTGCCAGAACCTGCTGGGTCCCGCCCGTTTCATATTCGGCCTTTGTGTCGCCGATACACACCAGTGCCATGAGCCCATGCCGCAAGGCCGGGGCCACTTTGAGCGCCACCGTGTCATCGGTTTCGCCAAAGTGTATGCGGCGTTCGCTGTGGCCAATTTCGACAAGAGCGGCTCCGCAATCGACCAACATGGCTGCTGATATTTCTCCCGTCCATGCGCCATGGCCAGCCCAGTGCATATTCTGCCCGCCGACCTTGACCTCGGTTGCCTTCAAGATTTCCGCCACATCGGCAATATGGGGGAAAGGTGGCACAACAAAACTTTCCACATCGGGATGTGCAGCGAAGGCCGAGTCTTTCAAACCATGGGCAAAGGCTCTGGCCCCGACCCTGGTCTTGTTCATCTTCCAGCTTGTGCCAATCCAGAGGTTCTTCATGGGACCATCACATTACATGCGCAGGGTTTACAACACGAACATGGCAACTGCCGCCGCCGCCATCACGGCTGTGGCGAGCCAGCCCATGGTTTTGAGGCCGAGCGGTGCAACGAAACGGCCGAGATGCCTGCGGCTCGACACCACAACCATTGTCGCCGCCATCAGCGGCACGGCGATCACGCCGTTAAGCACAGCGCTCCAGAACAACGCCTTGATCGGGTCGATCGGCAGGAACAGCATGAGCAGGCCAAGCGTCAACGCGAGTGCAATCACGCCATAGAAAGCTTTGGCGTTCTCCGGTTTTTGTTCAAGCCCGATCCGCCAACCACGCAATTCGCCGACCGCATAGGCGGCGGACCCGGCAAGAACCGGCAGGGCCAGCAGCCCGGTGCCGATGATACCAAAACTGAACAGAAGAAAGGCGAACTCCCCGGCAATTGGGCGCAGCGCTTCGGCCGCCTGGGCCGATGTGGCGATATCGGTGATTCCCGCCTTGTTCAGCGTCACGGCGGTCGTGAGAATGATGCAGAAGGCAATCATGTTTGAAAAAGCCATCCCGACATAGGTGTCGAAACTGATGCGGCGCAATTCGACAGGCGCGTCGTCGGGATGATCGAGCAGTGAACCGGCACCCGCGAGGGTTTCGTCCTCGACCTCCTCGGCACTTTGCCAAAAGAACAGGTAGGGGCTGATGGTCGTACCGAAGACTGCGACCACAATCGTGAACGCCTCCTGTGTCCAGGCGATCTCAGGCCACACCGTTCCAAGTGCCACGGCGCGCCAGTCGATCTGCACTGAAAAGAGGACACCAACATAGGCGAACAACGCCAGCGTCAGCCATTTCAGCACATGCACATAACGGTGATAGGGCACAAAGACCTGCAAAAGCAGCGAGCCCGCTGCGAACAGGATCGCGAACAGCGTTTCGCCCCAGCCGAGCACCAGACGCGCCGCAGCACCCATGGCGATGATGTCGGCGCCGATGTTCACGGTATTGGCGGCAAACAGCAGGAAGACAATGACGTGGACCAGCGGGCGCGGCAGCACGTGCGCCATGTTGGCGGCAAGCCCTTCGCCGGTGACGCGGCCGATCCGCGCGCAGATCGTCTGGATCGCCGCCATCAGCGGATAGGTGAGCACCACGGTCCACAGCATGTTGACGCCGAACTGCGCCCCTGCCTGGGAATAGGTGGCGATGCCGCTCGGATCGTCGTCGGCAGCACCGGTGATGAGACCGGGGCCGAGCCGCCGAAACCACGGGATTTTCGATGGCTTGGGTTTATTCATTCCGCCGCCGCCAGTGCAATTGCATCCATGGATGCGAACCTAACAGGATTTTTCCGGGCGCAAAGGGAGCGCTAAAACAACTTGGTACCACTACGGTACCACGGCCTTAATCGAGCGTCGCACGCATGTCGCTGTTCGACCATAAACAATTGTAAGAGGTTGCAAAAAATGGTGCCCAGAGCCGGAATTGAACCAGCGACACGCGGATTTTCAATCCGCTGCTCTACCAACTGAGCTATCTGGGCACTTGAGCGCGGTCTATAGGCAAGACGCCTTTGCTTGGCAAGTCTTGATGACCCCGGAATCTTCGCCCACCCGACATGGACCATCACCAACGCCACCATGGCGATGGCAGCGACAAAGCTGATGTCTGCCTTCGTGGCGAAGGAGGTTTTTATCCCGTGCCACTTCCGGCTGGCCTAACCCAGCCTGCCTGGCGGTCAACCGCCTCCGCAGCCGTCGGACAGATTCCACACGTCCGTCACCTTCGCCCCATCGAAGCCATGTTCACGAATGAGCAGGTTGGCCAGTCCGCCATAGACCTTCCAACGCCAACAGCCGCAGCAACACGGCCCTTTTTCGGCGGAATTGGCCATGGCGAAGTCATACGCCGCCTGTTCGCCCGGCAGCAACTTCAAGTCATAGTAGGACATGAGCTTTTTCGCCAATGACACGTCTATGTCGTATGGGTCAGGCGGAACATCAGGAATGCCGACATATTTCTTCAGGCCCTCGACCTGATTGTTGTAGCCGGCCCGCTCCATTGGACTGCAGCACGACCCCTGCAAACGTGCGCCTGGCGGCAGGCCTGCAATCGATTCCTGAAACGCCCCGCTGCAACTGCTGTTGCCGTTGGCGCTCAGGGTACCGAATTTGTCCGCTGGAGCCGCTGCGGCACGCGCAACCCAGCCCGTTAAATTCTGGATCAAAAGAATGGTTGCGCCGGAGACGACACTGCGCCTTGAATGGCGCGGCGGCTGTGAAAATTCTTGCATCATTTGTCCTCCTTTTGGGGAAACACCTTCCCCGGGATTGGTGTTGCACATGCAACAGGCAGGCCCGCAGCGCGCGCCTGCAGCCACAGCGAAACGGCGAGCAGACAGATACCAAGTGCAATGAATTCCCCGCCTCCCAATGGCAGGGCTGCAATGATGCTCCCGGTTCCTGCGATCGCAATGAGCGGTCCAAGTACGAACGTCCCACAAGCCGCACAACCAATGCCAACGAGACTGCTCGCAAAGCCTCCAAGGCTTGCCGACATTCCCGTCCTCCACCTTGCGCCGGCACCGTGGACGAGAAGAGCCACGTTCACCCCAAAAAGCAGCGATGCCACGATGAGTGCCGCAGCCGACACAGTCGTGAAATTGGTTGAGATGGAGCCGACCAGGCCCAAAAGAATTCTCGCCTTGGCCGCAAGCGGCACCGTCCCCGAGAATGCGATTTGGCGCACAAGGACGATATTCGGCAGCCAAAGCGCAAAAATGAAAACCGTGGCTGCCGCCGCGAGCGCCAGAGCAGTGTATTTTGGCGCGCCGATTGCCGCCCTGAGGGCCAAGGCGATTTGCGAATTCATTTCTCGGCCAAAGCCAGTTCAATGATCTCCTTTAACGCCGAATAGGGCATGGCTCCATTGACCGGAAAAGTCTTGCCATTGGCGGCGATGATGACGGTGTAAGGTGTGCCGTTGCCGCCGGCCGCCATGGCGTTCTGCAAGTCGGCCTCAATGTGCGCGGCATATTTGCCGCCGCGCTCATCGCCACCGAGGCAGGTTTCGAATTTAGCACGGTCAATGCCTAAGCCCTTGGCGATGTCCGGCAGAAGCGCCAGGTCCAGGCGGTTGTTTGACGGCGCGATTTCAAAGAGGTTGTTGACGAAGTTCCAGAATGCTTCGTTGCCGCCGAGTTCTGCGGCACATTCAGAAGCTTGCGCTTCCTTGCGGGCTTTCGAGTGAATGGAATCGAGCGGGAAGTGACGATAGACCCAAGCCAGCTTGCCGTCTTTTCCATATTCATCGAATATCTGCTGCATTGTGGGATGGAAGCTCTTGCAGAATGGGCATTCGAAATCCGAATATTCAATGACGCGTACGACGGCGTCCGGGCGGCCCTGAATATGATCCTTCGCATCCACGGCTCGCACGGCTGTCGATGCCTGTTGCATCCTGTCGTCCGCAGCCTGCTGTTCCAGTTCGTTGGCGCGTTGTGCGGCTTCAGCGAGGATGCCGGGATTGTTGAGGAGATAGTCGCGGACGATCTCTTCAATGGCTGCCTTGTCCTCGGCGCTGAATTTGCCCGGTGCCTGGTCTTGGCCCGCAGCCTCGAACGGTGAGAGCAACAACAAGCCAAAGCTGACGATGATGGTGCCTGTCAAACTGGTTATTCGCATCGGGATACTCCTTTTTCTTGGGTTCAATCAATCTTGGTTCATCCAATTGTCGAAATCAGGGGAAAGGTCTCGAGGAGCCAATATGAGAAGGTCGACATGGTTCCGGCCATCGCGGCGGCGAACAGCCCGATCTGGGAACCGGCATTCATAGGCCGAACCAGCCATCGATCTTGCCCCAGATACCGGCGACGGGCCGTTCATGCTGTTCGGAAGCGATGTTGACCAGTGCGTTGGCAAAAAGGACAAGGCTCAGATTGTCGAACCTCAAGCTGTGGAACCGAGCCCGCAGCCGCCCTTTCTGGTCGATGACATTGGTCAAGATGCCATGCATCTGGTCGCCATTGCCCATGATCTTGAATTCGACACCATAAGCTTGGGCCAAATCACGCGTGATGCCTTCAGGTTGGCCGGGCTTGGCGGTCAGAAAGGTCCAATTCACCGGATCGAGTCCGTGGTTTTCGCCAAAGTCCATGAGCACCTTTCCAGTGTCGCGTTTTGGATCGGTGGTGATCGAGATGAATTGCACCGCCGCCTTCATCGGCGTGATGTTGACCATGTGCTGGATGGCGGCAATTTTTTCGGCATGAAGCGGGCAAGTATCGGGGCAGTTGGTGTAGACGAAATGCAGCACAACGACCTTGCCTCTGAAGTCTGAAAACTTGACTTCTTTGCCGGTGGCGTCCTGCAAATCGAAATCCGGCACATCCTTGTCGGCGGCCTGGAAATATTTTTCCGAATTCAAAAGCTTGTTTTGAACCTGCTCAAGCATGTGGGCGGCGGCGGTCCGCGCAAACGCTGGCAGAACGGCGGAAGCGATGAGCAAGCGGCGGGTGAGCGGGGCCTTCATCTCTAGCAGCAGTCCTTGCCGTTTTTGCCATCGGTCTTCGCTTCGGGGCCGGTTGATTCGGCAGCGTCTGTTGTTGCAGGAGGCTGCCTGCCCTTCATGCCGCTCATGCACAGGCCAAGCGCACACATGGCAGCGCAAGGCACCACGCCAATGAGCAGCGGTGCGATGCCGGCGGCCACCAACCAGCCCCAGTTGAAAAAGGCGCCGAGGCCGAGCGCCGTGCTGGCTATTGCAACAAGCCAGATGCGGCTGCCGGCGTAGTAGCGGGCGGCGGACAAAAGGTCGCGCGTCAATGAATTTGACGCGGCATTGCTGGAAGTCTTCATGGTGTAGTCTCCTTCGGGTAGATGAGGTCTTTGAAAAACGCGATGGACTCAGGCAAGTCCCATTCGGCGGGCCCTTGCCTCTGGGCGATGATGTTGCCCTGCATGTCGATGAAATGGGTGGCAGGACTGGCCATAAGCAAAGCGAAGAGCATGACGCGGCGTTTCATGGTGCCGCCTCCTTCGCTTCCTGGCGCAAGCGCTCGACCAGCGGCATGATTGTGGTGTTCAGGGCCTCTGGCGTGAGCGCGCCAATGTGCTTGTATGCAATGATGCCATCGGCCCCGACGACAAATGTTTCCGGCACGCCATAGACGCCAAAATCAATGGCCACACGGCCATCAAGATCAGCTCCGGTTCGGGTATAGGGATCACCCATGCTGTTGAGCCATTGCGCTGCATCGACGGGCCGGTCCTTGTAGTCGAGACCATGAATGGCGACCGTCTTGTTCTCTGCAAGGCCCATCAACAGCGGATGCTCGACGCGGCAGGCCGCGCACCATGAAGCGAAGACATTGACTAGCGAAATCTCACCCACCAGATTCTCGCTCGCAAGTCCAAGCTCGCGCCCCTGAACCGGAGGCAGCGCGAACGCCGGGGTCTTGTGGCCGATCAACATGGAGGGCAGGACATTGGGATCATGGTTCAGGCCGAGCAGAAACACCACTGTCACCACGGCAAAAAGGGAGAGCGGCATCACAACCAAAAGCTGCCGCCTTGCCGCTGGCGGAACATGCCACCACTGGCTTGGTGCAGTGTTTCCTGCCGGTACACCGGCAGGAGTTTCTGGTTTTGGCATCGCAGTTTCCATCATCATATGGTGGCAAAGACCGTTGGCGGTTGGCCGTCCATGGTGAATGCACTGATGACCCAAGACCCGGTCTTGGCGCCGCCCATGCCCGGCGCGCCTGCGGGCATGCCCGGAAGCGTGATCCCGGCAATGGCGGGCTTTTCGGCCAGCAACTTCTTGACGATGTCGACAGGCACCAGACCGTCGACGGCATAGCCACCCACCATCATGGTGTGACAGCCCTGCAGTTCTGGCGGAACACCGGCATCAGCGCTGATCTGCGAGAGGTCGTTGACCGACTTGACGTCAACCGTGAAACCATTCTCACCGAGATATGCGGCATAGACTTCGCAGCAGCTGCATTGCGGGTTTTTGTAGAGAACCGCTTCAATGGTTGCGGCAAATGCCGGTTTTGTGAACGCCATTGCCAGCGTGGCAAGGGCCGTGCGGCGATTGATCTTCATCAGTCTTCTCCTTTGGTTGAGAGTTTGCATTCAGGTCACGCGGAACACCGTCATCAGGCCGGCCATGGAGTGGTCGATGACATGACAGTGCAGCATCCAGTTTCCGGGATTGTCGGCGACAAAAGCACATTCGACGACATCGGCAGGGGCCAGCAGCACGGTGTCCTGCCACTGGTTATGCGGCACCGGAGCGCCGTTGCGGGTCAGCACCTTCATGCTGAAGCCGTGAATGTGCATCGGGTGCCACCAGGCGGTTTGGTTGCGCAAAGTGAGGTGGCAAGTCTGGCCGCGCTTGAGTGTGAAGGCCGGCGCCATGTCTGCCGTGCCGTCACCCGTCATCGACATGCCGTTGATCGCCCAGGAGGGGCCGCCGCCCATGCCTGACATATTCATGCCTGGCATTCCACCGAGACCCTTGAGCTTGCCGCCGCCCATCATGCCGCCTTGCAAGACGATCTCTTGGCGGAGCGCGTTTGCGATGTCGGGTTCGGGCAGCGGATTGGGCGGAAGGCGCAGCGACCCATCAGGCGGGTGATCTCGCAGCGGCGTGCCTGACTCATAGGTGATGTTGGTCAGCGTGTAGTCGAGGCCGTCATAGAAATCGTCGGTGACGGCGTAGCCCTTGCCGGGCTCGCCTGTCATGTCGAGTATGATGTCGGCACGCATGGCGGGGGCGAGAAGAATGCGGCCATTGTCCGGTTCATGCGGTTCGCAAGGCTGGCCATCAAGCGCCACGACCATTGGTGTGTGGCCTTCAAAGCGCAGCGCCATCATGCGCGCCACACAGGCATTGGCCAAACGCAGTCTGATGCGCCCGCCAGCCCTGACGGCAAGACCTTCCGGCTTTGCGCCATTGATGGTCACTACCTTGCCGACCCGACCCGACATCATGGCATCCATTGCACTTCCAAAGCCGCCGGCGATTTCCCCAACCTCGCTTAAGCGCCAGTCCTGCAGCAGCCACAACAGGTCACGGTCAACTGGGACTGGCTCGCGCTCTTCGACAATCATTGCGGCGGCAAGGCCGCTTGCGATTTGTTCAAGGCTATTGGCATGGGGGTGGAACCAGAAAGTTCCGGCATCGGGCGGGGTGAAGTCATAAATGAAGCTTTCACCCGGCTTTATCGGCGGCTGCGTCAGGCCGGGAACGCCGTCCATGGCGTTGGCAAGGCGGATGCCATGCCAGTGAACGGTCGTATCCTTGTTGAGACCGTTTTCAACAATAATGCGTGTCGGTGCCCCCTGCTTAAGGCGCAAGATTTGTTTTTCGAGCGCGCCCGAATAGGCAAGGACTGCCGTGTCAGGGCCAGCGCTGCCCAAAAGTGGCAGAGAAGCTTGGGCAGCGCGCATGTTCAATTCTGCTGCAGGGGCAGTCCCTGGCAGTGCCATTCCGGCCACGGGCAGCGCGGCGCTGCCCAAAACAAAACGGCGGCGCGATAGTGTGGTATTTAAACTGAAAGGCACGTTGCAATCTCTCCGCAAATCAAACCGGGACTTGCGCGCACAGGCTGGCGCGCATAGGCCTTGCTCCCTCGCCGCTCAGAGCAGCAGGGGAAGGTCAACCGATGTCGGAGATTCGCGGTGGATAAGGATCAGGCGCGGCGGCAAGTCCGTGCAGGACGACCGAAGCCGGGGCCTGAAGCCGGACGGGCAAAAAGCGAACGGCCAGTGCAAAGCCATCCTGGGCAGCAAGGGCGACTTGGCCAGTGCAAGCCGGCATCACGCAATCTGCCATGCCCTTGCCGGTCAAGTCGCAATCCGGGCATTTGGCAGGCGCTGGCATGGCCATGTCTGGCATTGCCATTTCAGTTTTGGGCGAGCCGTCGCCCATGCCCATCATTTGCAACTGCATGGCATTGGCCTGCACTGTGGACAGACCCACACCCGCCGTCACAAAAACAGCGAGCAAAAAAACGAAAAGGCGCTTTGTCAGCGGATGGCCCATGGGCAAGGCGTAGATTTGAAAGGTGACTAAGTCAAGGCGGCCTAGCTGTCGTCTTTCTCGTCCGGCAGACTTTCATCTTCGGCAACGGGGATGGCGTAAGTGCCGCCGAGCCAACGCCCGAGGTCCACCTGCGCGCAA
The DNA here is from genome assembly GCA_031380375.1 of Hyphomicrobiales bacterium. Taxonomy (GTDB): domain Bacteria; phylum Pseudomonadota; class Alphaproteobacteria; order Rhizobiales; family Aestuariivirgaceae; genus Aestuariivirga. The sequence goes on along the minus strand of JANNFZ010000535.1, from coordinate 9,258 downwards.
CGGCTGGAACAAAAGGGATGGTGTTTCTGCGTCGAGGGTTTCTTGCAGACCGGGCAGGGCCGCCGGGGCCGCAAGGGAACCGGCTCGGCCATTAGTTTGCAGCGGAATTCATAAGCGTGTGGAAAACCGGGTAACCTGCACCTTCGAGGAGACTCATGGTCTCATGGAGCGGCAGCCCCATGACGCCGGAATGGGAGCCTGAGAGATTGCGCACCAGGGCTTCCGCCCGGCCTTGTATGGCGTAGCTGCCGGCTTTGCCGCGCCATTCGCCGGACGCCACATAGGCTTCGATGTCCTCCCGCGACAGGCGTTTGAAACGGACCTTGGTTTCGTTGCAACGCGACGTGACGCGGCCCTTCGGATCAATCAGGCACACGGCCGAATAGACCCAATGGCTGCGGCCCGACAAAAGGCGCAAAGCAGCGCGGGCACCGGCTTCATTTTCAGGCTTTGGAATGCTGCGGCGGCCAAGCCCCACGACCGTGTCAGCGGCGAGTACAAAGACCAGCGATCCAAGTTCCCTGACAATCGGTTGCCCAACCACGGCGCGGGCCTTGGCTTCGGCCAGGCGGATTGACAGACGTCTTGGTGTTTCAAAGCGTTGCGGTTCTTCGTCAAGCTCAGCCGGAAGCAACAAGTCAGGTGTTATCCCAACCCGCTCAAGAAGTGCCAGGCGCCGTGGCGAGGCGCTGGCGAGCACGAGCTTGGCGCGGGGTTTTTCCTCCGCCATGGCGTCACTTGAAACGGTAGTTGATGCGACCCTTGGACAGGTCGTAGGGCGTCATTTCCACCATGACGCGGTCGCCAGCCAGCACCCGGATGCGGTTCTTGCGCATCTTGCCGGACGTGTGGGCGATGATTTCGTGGGCGTTGTGGTCGAGCTTCACGCGAAACGTTGCATTGGGGAGCAGTTCGGAAACCGTACCTTCGAATTCGAGCAGTTCTTCTTTGGCCATGCCATGTCCTTGAAATGCGCCCGAGTCAGTCCTTGGGCGCAGTGTCGGGCAGCAATGAACCTTTCGGCCAAGGATTTCAAGTCTGGACGGCGGTTTGTGCCCACCCGCCAAGGACAATTCAGAACCCCGGCAAACACCAGCAAGTCCTTAATCGAATGCACCTTTCTGGCACAACTTGGGCCAAAATTTAAACCTTCATTAACCACCTAAACCTAAGCCTTAACCAACCTGATGGCGAACTCAATTGCTTCGCCGCGTCCGGGGGTGGGCGGTTCAGCGGTTTTCCAGGCGGGAAGCCACGACCAGTTTTCCCATGAAATGTTTGTTCCAGCGTCATCATTGGAGAATTCGTCTGTTCACGCGTGACCAGAAAATAAAGTTGTGCGCCCGTGCCCCCTCTTTGCCGAGGGAATGCGGCGGCGAAGCACACACAAAAGACGGAGCAAGCTCAACAGCTGGGAGGCCTGCGCACCGTCTTTGCCTACGACAAAAATGTCATCCGCGCCGCAGACCGGGAGTGCCGCCATGACCGGCTGCACCGCACGAAAAACTCTACATCAACCCAGCCCATCAAAGCCAAAAAAATGCGTTTTGTAACTTCAATCGGAGAAAATGGAATGAAATTTCCAAGATCACACCACCTGGCATCGGACCCGCGATTGCGGCTCCGCTACCTCTCGGCGTCAGTGCTGGCACTGGCGCTGTTTGCCGGCCTGGCCTCACCCGCCAACGCCACCATCGACAACACCGCAACGGCAACCGGCACGCCGCCAACCGGCCCCAATGTCACAGGCACCTCCAATACGGTCAACGTACCTGTGGCACCTGCGGCTCCACACCTGACGGTGGCGAAATCTGCCGGTGCCTGGATTGACGTCAACAGCGACGGCGTCATCAAGAGCGGCGACACGATCACCTTCACCTACACCGTAACCAACGACGGCAACGTCACGATGTACAACGTCGTGCCGAATGACGTGGGGCCGAAGTTTGGTCCTTCGGCGGTGGCGGGAACGGGCACCCTTGCGGCGTATTCCCCCGCAACTGCAACGATCGCACCTGGTGCAAACCAAGTCTATACGGCGGTTTACACACTGTCGAACAGCGACGCCTTCCGCGCTGCCGGACAGACACCGGCCGCCAACAGCGTCACCAACAGTTCGAAGGCGACCGGCAACGTGGCAACGCCGGCGGGCAGCGTCATCTTGCAGGCCCTCGTCACAGCAGGCACGGCTTCCAAGCTGCTGCCGGCCAACCCGAGGATCACGGTCGTCAAGAGCTACGCTCTTACCAAGACCTTGCCGAACGCGGCGATAGATGCCGAGACCAACGACACCATCCTGTACACCTACACAGCTTTCAACGCCGGCAACGTGACGCTGACTGCGGTGAAGATGGACGATGTGCATGAAGGCGTAGGTTTGCCGACTGGCACGGCGGCGAACGAGGCCCTTGTGTCTGACGGTCCGCTCGGTGGTTCCGGCAACGGCGTGGTCAACGACGGCATTTGGGCAACCATGTCGGCAGGGGCAACGGTGTCCTTTACCTACAACCACACTGTCACGCTGACAGAATTCAACAATCAGTAGCAACATGCGCCTGGGGCTGCTGCAAGGCGGCCCGTGGGCGAAACAGCACCCATGGCAGTCGAACGCTTGAAACCATACGGCAAAAAGAGCCGGACCGGAGCCGAAAAGCTCCTGGTCCTGTTCTTGTTTTTTGCGGCATGGTTCTGGGCGTTCGCTGCCGGGGCTTCTGCCGACATTGTCAACACCGCGACGGTGACGGCAAGCTTCGGGGCAACGCCCGTCACGGCCGTATCCAATACCGTTTCTGTGCCGGTTGCGCCGAATGACTACCAAATCTCCTTCGACAAGAACGGCACACTCAACAATGCCGTTGCCGGCAGCCCCACGGCGACCGATGTGGGCGACACCATCAGCTACACGTTTGATGTGTCAAACACCGGCTCGGGCGCGGTGACCGCCGTTTCCATCCTCGACTCGCTCGTCACACCTTCCGGTGAATTCCTGTTTGTCGATGGCGGCACACCGCCTGCCTCGACCGACGGCGGGCCCGACGGTACCTGGGACAGCCTGGGCACCGACGACACGGTGCGCTTCACGGCAACCTATGTGATCACCGCAACTGATATCACCAATGGCTCGGTGGTAAACGCCGCCACGGCCTCTGTCGATGCTGGCGGTTCGCCCTTGACGGCCAATGACAGTGTGACGACCCCGCTGACCCTCACCTCGAGCCTCACGCTCGACAAGGTGGCGGCCCTTGTCGATGGCGGCGACGGCATCGCCAATGCCGGGGATACCATTGACTACACATTCACCGTGACAAACACGGGTACATCGACGCTCACCAACGTCTCGGTCTCTGATCCGTTGGTGAATTTTGCCGGCCTCCCAGGCCGCGCCGAAGCATTGACGATGATGGCGGCGGCAGCAGCAGGTGCAGATCCTATTGTCACGGCATCGACAGAGCTTGCCCTCGACGACAGCCACATGCTCACGCTGGCACCCGTGGCCACTGGGCAGATCGCATTGGCCTATCCGGGCCGTGTGGCGCCTGAACTGGCGACGGCACTTCACATCAATCGAAAGCTCGTCCGGCTCCAGGCCGGAGATGAAGAACTCAAATCCGGCGACGAGATTGCCATTTATTTTGATCTCACCAACACCGGTGATGGTCCGCTTACCTCGATCACCGTCGAACAACAGGGTGCCGTGGCCTTTGGTGATGCCCTTGATATCCTGCCAGCCAATGTCACCGACAGTGCGAGTGTCATTTTCACACGCAAGCTCAGCGATGAAGACATCGCAGCAGGCAGTTTCAGCCTGCCCGCCATCATCCGCGCCAAATCCCGCGACCGCAGCCGGACATTTGCGGCCCTCGATGACTTGTCGCTCGCCGACATTGTGACACTGGAAGAGCTGGCGACCGCGACCATCACGCCTGCCAACGTGCCTTCGTTGGCACCCGGCGGCATTGCCGTGTTTACCGCCACATATGTTTTGCTGCAATTCGACGTTGACGCGGGCCAGGTGGTGAACACCGCCGAAGCGACAGGCAATGGACCAAATGGCGAAACACCCAATGCCATCGACAGCGCCACGACGTTGCTTCCGCCTGTTCCTTCCATCACCGTCATCAAGACCGGTGTTGCCAATCTTGGCGGCGACGGCGTGGCCAGCGTCGGTGATGTCATCACCTATTCATTTGACGTCAAGAACACCGGCAATGTCACGCTGAGTGCCGTAGCCGTCACTGATCCTGACGCCACCATGAGCGGCGGCCCCTTGGCGAGTCTGGCACCGGGCGTCACCGACACGGCCACTTTCACGGCCACTCATATTCTAGTTCAGGCCGATGTTGACGCAGGCCAGTTCACCAACCAGGCGACAGGCGGTGGCACGCCACCCAGTGGCCCCCCCGTCACCGATCTTTCCGATGATGATGACGAAACCCAGGATGATCCGACAATAGTCTCACTAGCGCCCAATCCCGACATCAGCCTGATCAAGACTGGCGTGATTGACTTGGGCGTTGATGGCTTGGCGACCATCGGCGACACAATCAACTACACCTTCACCGTCCGCAACACCGGCAACGTCACACTGCAGAGTGTCACGGTCGTCGATGCACTGGTGACCATGTTGGGTGGTCCGCTTGCCGATCTTGATCCGGGTGAATCGGACGCGACGACCTTCACGGCAACCTATGTGCTGACACAAGCCGATATTGATGCAGGGCTTTACCAGAATCAGGCCACCGCTTCGGGAACACCTCCCGTAGGTGCTGCCGTCACCGACCTTTCCGATGATGGTGATGAAACGGAAGATGACCCCACCATCACACCCATCATCCGTACACCGGGCGTTGCCCTGTTGAAATCGGTAACGTCGATCACCGACACCAACAGCAACACCGTAACCGACGAAGGCGATGTCATCACCTATGGCTTTACTGTGGTGAACACCGGCAACGTGACCTTAAGCAACCTGACACTGACCGATGCCAACGCGATACTCACCGGCGGTCCGATCCTGCAATTGCTGCCGGGCCAAAGTGACATCGTCACCTTCATCGCCACCCACACTGTCGTCACGGCAGACATGGCGGCGGGCCGCGTCACCAATCAGGCAACTGTCACCGCCGATGAGCCGACGGGTGGCCAGGTCACTGACCTCTCGGATGCTTCCGATCTCACGGAAGATGATCCGACGGTGACGCCGACGCAAGCCCTGCCTGCGATTGCCGTGATCAAGCAGGCGACCGGCATCGTCAACACCAATGGCAACGGTCTCGTCGATGCCGGTGATACGGTGCAGTATACATTCACCGTCAGGAACACCGGCAACGTCGATCTCACCAACGTGACGATCACCGATCCGTTGCCGGGCATCGTGCTGGCGGGCGGACCTGTTGCCCTCATGGATGCAGGCGACACCGACACGACCACATTCACGGCGACCTATGTGTTGACGGTTGCCGATATTTCGGCAGGCCAGGTTTCGAACCAGGCAACGGTTTCCGGGGTCGCTCCCGATTCCTCAGTGGTGCAGGATCTCTCGGATGAGTCCGACTACGCGGACGATGATCCCACGGTTGTGACGGTGGCCAATGCGCCGGAAGTAAGGCTCATCAAGACCGTGTCCGGCATCACCGACACGAACAGCAACAGCATCGATGATCTCGGTGACGTCATCACCTATGCCTTCATGGTCAGCAACACCGGCAACGTGCCGCTGACCCAAATCACCGTGACCGATGCCAATGCTGTTGTCTCTGGTGGACCGCTTGCATCTCTTGCCGTGACGGCGAGCAACAGCACGACCTTCACCGGAAGTCATGTCATAACCCAGGCTGATATCGATGCCGGCGGGTTCAGCAACCAGGCCATTGTCACGGCGCGAGCCCCGGATAATCCGCCGGGCACGCCGGTGACCGTCACTGATCTTTCGGACGACAACAGCCCGACTGAGGATCAACCGACATATCGTTCGCTCGGCCAGTTGCCCGCCATCGCTGTGGTCAAGACAATAGGCTCGGTGACCGACGTCAACGGCAATGGCCGCAATGATGTGGGCGATGTCATCAACTATCGCTTTGCCGTCCACAACACCGGCAATGTGACACTGACGAACATCACGCTGACCGATCCCAATGCCGTGATTGCAGGCGGGCCTATTGCCAGTCTCGCCCCGAACATGGCAGACACAACAACGTTCACCGCCACCCATGTGGTGACCGTTTCCGATGCCGATGCCGAAGTGGTCGTGAACCAGGCCACCGTTTCAGGCGAGTCGCCAACGAGCGTGGTTGTCTCTGACCTTTCCGACAATGGCGACGTGTTGGGCAACGATCCCACCACGGTTGTCATTTCGGCACCCTTGCCGACATTGACCAAGACCGTGGCCCAATCCGAGGTGAAGCGCGGCGAGCGCATCTCTTACACCATCACCGCCTCGAACCTGCGCGACGGCCCCTATGACGTGACCGACATCATGCCGCCCGCCTTTGACTTCGTGAATGGCTCGGCCACCGTCAATGGCACGGCAGTCACGCCTGTCGAAGCCGGCAATGTGCTGACCTTCGCCAACATCACACCGGTCGGTGGCAAGATCATCGTTAAACTCAATCTGCTGTCGTCGGCCACGGTATCGACGGGCCGCATGATCAACAAGGCACGACTGTTGCTCAATGCGACGGGTGAAGTCCTCGCTACGGCCCAGGTGGCCGTGACCATCAAGGAAGAGCATGTCTTCGATTGCGGCGAAATCATCGGCCGCGTCTTTGATGACCTCAACGCCAATGGCTATGCCGATGACGGAGAGCCAGGTCTTCCGGGGGTGCGCGTCATAACTGTGCGCGGCGAACTCATCACCACCGACAAGAAGGGCCGCTTCCACGTTCCATGCGCCGATGTGCCCAATGCCGCCATCGGTTCCAACTACCTGATGAAGCTTGATCCGCGCACCCTGCCGCTGGGCTACCGGCTCACCACCGAAAACCCCCGCGACGTGCGGCTGACGCGTGGCAAGGTAACCAAGCTCAATTTCGGAGCAACGCGCGACCGCTCCGTGCAGCTCGACCTGAAGCGCGATGCCTTCCTCGTCAACAGCCTGGAGCTGTTGCCGACCTGGGCAACAGGCCTCGAGCGCCTGATTGATTTGCTGGAACAGGGCAGGGGCCAACTCACCATCGTTTATCGTTGCGGTGAATACGCACCGATTGCCGATGCCCGCGTGGAAGCCGTCGCAGGCGTGGTCCGGCAGAAATGGGCCGATCGTGGCCATGACAGGGACCTTGTCGTCAAGGCCCGGGTTGAGTGCGGAAAATGATGCCATGAAAACCCGCACAACATATATGCGCGCGCTACAACTACTGGCTGGGGCCGGGCTGCTGTCATTGGCGGTGGGAGCTGCCCACGCCAATGGTGGGTTGCCTTTCGAGATTTCAGTTGATGGTGAAGTTGTCACCGGCTCGACTTTGCCCGCATCTGAAGCCAGCAAAGCAGGTGTCACCATTGACGTGAAGTTCGACGGCCTTGGCGTTTCGCCGATGTTGAATGTTTCAGCCGCACCCATGCGCGTCAGTTTCAGGGCCGGTGACGAGATCACCTTCCTCGCAAGCCTCAACTATGCTTCGTGGATCGACCGGGCAGAGGTCCGCATCTATGAGCGTGGCCACCATAATGTTGACGGACTTTATCAGGTGCTGCCGGTCAATGGCTTGGGTGGTGCGAAGTGGTTGCTGCCCGCCGATAGCCCCGCTGAGATGGACTACGTGTTGCGCGTCTATGACGCCGAGGGCCGTTACGATGAGACCCTGCCATTGCCGTTGGCCCGCACCGACCGAGATCTTGTGACCCACGCGAATGCTGACAAAGCCGTGGCACCCGGCTATGCCGAGGACCGGACGGCGGTGCGCAACATCGACATACATGGTGGGGCGGTCACGGTTTACGGCAAGAACATTCCACCAGGCCATGATGTGACAATTCTCGGCGAGCCCGTGCCCGTCGATGCCGACGGCAGTTTTGTTGCCCAGCGCATCATGCCCTCCGGCAATCACCGGATCGAAGTGCAGGTCACCAAGGATGGTGAAGGCCTGACGTTCAATCGTGAAATCGAAATTCCCGAGAATGAATGGTTCGCGGTGGGGCTTGCCGATTTCACAGCAGGCTATAATTTCGGCGACAAGGTGGAAGCCCTGCGCCCCGGTGAATTCAACGATGATGTTTACACGCGGGGCCGCCTTGCCTTCTACCTGAAGGGCAAGATCAAGGGCCGCTACATCCTGACCGCCGCCGCCGACACCGGCGAGCAACGTCTCAAGGAAATCTTCAAGGGCCTCGATGGCAAGGACCCCCGGCAGTTCCTGAAGCGGCTTGATCCCGATGACTATTATCCCGTCTATGGTGACGACTCGACGCTTGTCGAGGATGCACCGACCCGGGGCAAATTCTATGTGCGCCTGGAAAAAGGCCCGAGCCACGTCATGTGGGGCAACTTCAAGGCCGACATCACGGGCGCGCAATTCATCCGCACCGAGCGTGCGCTTTATGGTGCCAAGGCCGCTTATCGTTCTGTTGCGGCAGCACCCGATGGCGGCGCCAAGACCAAGCTCGACGCCCATGCCGCAATGCCTGGCACTGTGCCAAACCGTGATGTTTTCCGTGGCACGGGTGGGTCGGCCTATTTCGTCAAGCACCAGGACGTCACACCGGGTTCGGAAACAGTTTCCATTGAAGTCCGCAACGCCGTCACCAGCTGGGTGGTCGGGCGGACCACCCTGAAATTCGGCACCGACTATGACTTTGACTATGTGCAAGGTGTTGTCATCCTGCGTCAGCCCTTGAATTCGTCGGACACTGCGGGCACCGAGAACTATCTCGTCACGGCTTATGAATACACCCCTGCCGCCCGCGACGTGGATGGCTATTCAGTTGCGGGCCGCGCCCAGCAATGGCTCGGCGACCATGTGCGCATTGGTGCGACGGCAATCCGCGAAAAAACCGAAGGTGCCAACCAAACACTTTATGGTGCCGATATTCATGTGCAGAAGTCGGAAGGCACCTATGTCGAAGCGGAAGTCGCCCGTTCGGAAGGGCCGGACTTTGGCTCAACTTATTCCGCCGATGGCGGCCTCACCATCGACAGCAATGCCTCGGCTGGTGTTGCCAATAAATCGGCCAATGCCTACCGCGTACAAGGCCAGGTGTCGCTTAACGACGTGACCAACGGGGGCGCAGAAGGCAAGATCAAGGCCCGCTACGAACATTATG
>JANNFZ010000105.1:0-1532 GCA_031380375.1 Hyphomicrobiales bacterium | reverse complement strand
CACCAGTTCTGGAACCTGATTGTCACCGAAGACCGCTTCGAGGTGGAATTGTCCTTTGACAATATTCCGGAAAAACTCATCGTGCCTTTCAATTCCGTCAAGGGATTTCTGGACCCGTATGTGCAATTCGGCTTGCAATTTGAAGCGGTGGACGTGACCGAAGAAACAGCCGATACAGCAGCGCCACCCGCCCCCGGCACGGTCGTTCCCGAGGGCTCAACAGCCGAACCAGTCCCTCCAGCCGAGGGCCAACCAAACGTTGTGTCACTTGATGCCTTCCGCAAGAAATAGCTTTTTAGTCGCTGTCGTCCTTGCCTTGTTGGGCCTGTGTGCGCCGGCCCTCGCGACGGGCAAGCCTGAGCCAGCTTCGGCCAAGCCCACCAGTGACGGACTGCCGGCCGATGCCTACAAAGTTCCAGCCAAGAAACTCTTTGGCCGCCAGAAGTTGCCCGCCGAATTAAAGGCGCGGGCCATTGGCACCTATGCAAAGGGATGCCTCGCCGGGGGCAAGGCCATACCCGTCGATGGCGAGGCCTGGCAGGTCATGCGGCTGTCACGCAACCGCAACTGGGGTCATCCCGACCTTGTGGCCGTCGTCGAGGAACTGGCGCGCGATGCCAAGAAGGACGGCTACTGGAATGGCTTGCTGATCGGCGACCTGTCGCAGCCCCGCGGCGGCCCCATGCTGTCGGGCCATGCCAGCCACCAGATCGGCCTCGATGCCGATATCTGGCTGACTCAAATGCCGAACAAGATTCTTTCTCCCGACGAGCGTGAAACTATTTCGGCCACCATCGTCACCAAGAACCGCAAGGAAATTGATCCAAAAGTGTGGACCGAAAATCACGCCAGGCTGATCAAGCGGGCCGCCGCCTTTGACCAGGTTGCACGGATTTTCGTGCACCCCCCAATAAAGGCGGAACTCTGCAAATGGGCCACCGGCGATCGCAAATGGCTGGCCAAAGTGCGTCCGCTTTATGGCCACAACTATCATTTTCACATCCGCATCAAGTGCCCAAAAGGCCTTAGTGGCTGCAAGGACCAGTGGACACCGCATCCCAAGGATGGCACCGGTTGCGGCGAGGAACTGGCCTATTGGATGAGTGAATTGCCGTGGAACCCGCGCAAACCCGATCCGAATGCGCCAAAACCCAAACCGCCGACGCCATTGACTCTCTCTGGTCTTCCTGCTGAATGCCGCGCCGTAATCGCAGCGCCGTGAACAGGCAGCTGCACGAGAAAGAAACCCCGGGGGCGGTTTCCATGACTCAAACAGAAACACAGCCCGAACAACCTCAGACCGACACACGTTCGTCGACGCTGAAACTTGCCTTTGCAACGCTTGGTGTCGTCTATGGCGACATCGGCACCAGCCCGCTCTATGCCATGCGCGAAGCCTTGCACCCGGTCGTTGCGGCGGGCGGCGACATGCGCCTTGCCGTGCTCGGCGTCGTGTCGCTGCTCATCTGGGCCCTGCTCATCGTTGTCACGCTCAAATATGTCATCATGCTGATGCGCGCCGACAACCGGGG
>JANNFZ010000520.1:0-3774 GCA_031380375.1 Hyphomicrobiales bacterium | reverse complement strand
GAGGGCTGGACGACCATGTCCAAGTCCAAGAACAATGGCATCGATCCACAGGCGCTGATCAACCGATATGGTGCCGACACCGCGCGCTTGTTTGTCATGTTCGCATCGCCGCCCGAGCAGTCCATGGAATGGAACGACGCTGGCGTCGAAGGCGCGCAGCGCTTCCTGAAACGGGTCTGGGGTTTCGGTCAGCGCCACGCCGCACTTTGGCAAACGACTGCCACTGACGCCATCAAACTGACGCCGCAGTCCAGTGCCTTGCGTCGTGAGATTCATGTGGTGCTGCGCCAAATCAGCTATGACTTCGAGCGCATGCAATACAACACAGTGGTGTCCGGTTGCATGAAGTTGCTCAATGCGCTGGAGGACTTCAAGGGCGACCCGGGCGCCGCAGCGGGCGTGTTGCGGGAAGGCTATGCGGTGCTTTTGCGCGCGCTCTACCCGGCTTGTCCACATATCACGCATGTGCTGTGGACCAGCCTGGCCTGCGACCGGCAGTGGGGTGATCTGCTGGATGCGCCCTGGCCGGTGGTGGACGAGTCGGCCCTGATCCAGGACGAAATCGAGTTGGTGCTGCAGATTGCCGGCAAGACGCGGGGCAAGATCCGCGTCAACGCCAGCGCTGACCAGGCCACCATCACGGCGGCCGCACTGGCTGCGCCCGAGTTTGCTCGGTTTGGAGAAGGGCGGCCCGTGCGCATGGTCAAAGTGGTCCCGGGCCGCCTGGTCAACGTGGTGGTCTGATCCGGATGCAACGACGCCTGTCGCTCTGCGCGCTCGGTTCTGCCGTCCTCAGCGGCTGCGGTTTCGAATTGCGCCGCACGCAGCCGCTGCTGGGCGTCACAAAACCGGCTGCCGCGCGCAACAGCGTGGTCTTGCCGCAGCCCGAAGGGCCGATGATGCAGACGAACTCGCCGCGCGACACCGTGAACGAAGTGGGCGAGAGAATCTCGCGCCCGCCCAGGTGGACACCCAGGGATTCGAAAGCAAGCAGTTCAGCGGCCATAGGGGGAGGGGTTCACAAAAAATAATGCCATTTGTTCAAGTAATAATTGCACAATTAGCTATTTAAATAGTAGCGCTCATCGGCAAACTTAAGGTCTTACTTGACCAGCAATTGAGAGACATTGAGCGTGGTCTTGAGCATGTCCTGCTCTTTCATCAGGCCGACCCACCAGTTCAGTTGCTTCTCGGTCACCACCGGGCCGGGGGGCGAAATCTGCATCTTGGCCGCAGCAGGTGCTGGCACCTTCAAATACTTGACGATGTACTCGCGTACCACCGTGTCGTTCTTGGGGTTGGTCACGAACGCGGCACCTTCAATCACGCCTTGGGCAAACGCCTTGGCCGCCGCCGGGTTGGCCTTGACCCACTCACGCGTGGCCACGTGCACGATGGTGGGTTGCCCATCACCCAAAAAGGTGGAGTAATACGAGGCGACATACCCTGTACCGCTGTCCACAATACGCGCCATAAAGGGCCCGCCGGTGACAACGGCATCAATGGAGCCGCTGCGGATCAGGTCGGCATGCTGCGGGAACGGCGTTTCGATGAAGTTGACTTTTTTCCAGTCCACGCCGTTGACCTTGAGCCATTGGCGGAAGGTGACATGCAGCAGCGCGCCCAGGCCCGGCACACCAACTTTTTTGCCGACAAAATCCTGCGCCGTGCGGATGCCCGAACCGGCCCGCGCCGCCACACCGATTTCGGTGTAGGTCTTGGAGAGCACACCGCCACCGGCCAGGATGACCTGATCCAGCCCGCCATCGACCGATTGCAGGAACACCGACGGCGTGGGGCCGCCAATCTGCAATGAACCCGACTGGATGGCTGCCGGAATGGTTGAGTTCAGCGGAATGATTTTGGGCTCCACCTCCAGCTTGCGTTTGGCAAAGTAGCCTTGCTCCACAGCCGCAAACACCGACAAATAATCGCCTACAGCGGTGTAGCCAAAAACCACCTTGGTGGGTTGCGCCGCAGTCTGGCTGAACGCTGGCAGCGCCAGTGCGGTGGTGGCGGCAGCCAGCGTGGCAAGGGCAGCGCGGCGGGATGTGGGGCGGGTAGTGGGGCGTGTGGTTGGGTGTTTTGGGGCTGAAGGGTTCATGGTTTGGGTCTCCGGTGGGTTGAAAGTTTGGGTGAGGAAGGGGCAGATTCGGGGCGGGAAGCAAAAGGCAAAGGTACAGGCAAAGATACAGGTACAGGCCCCGGCACCAGGGCGGCGCGGATGCCACCCACGATGAAATCGGCCAGCAGCACGGCGGCGGCCGGGTCGCCCTGTTTGCTTTCGCCTTTGGAGAGGCGCTCCACCCGCGTGTCGCTGATGTGGTGCAGCAAAGCGCCCAGCGCGAACTGGTAAACCCAGGCCACCTGGGCGCGGGTGGCATGGGGCAGGGCCAGTTGCAGCGCGTCGATAAAGGCCATGGCCAGCGGGTCAAAATAGGTGCGCATCACCCGGTCGGTTTCGTCCTGCAGGTGGTAAAGCTCGCGCGCCACCAGCAGCGCGTAATACTCGCCTTCACTGCTGGCGCGCAGGCGCAGCACCGGGCCCACAAAGGCATCGATGATGCGCGGCAGGGTGTTCGCGTCCTGGGGGTCCAGGCCAACGTTTTTCAGCGCCAGCAGCCGCTCTTCAATGGTGCTGCTCCAGTGCTCGAAGATGGCATGGAACAGCTCGTGTTTCGGCCCATAGTAGTAGCCCACCAGCGCCAGCGGCACGCCCGCCGCTTCGGCAATCTGGCGGATCGTGACCGCATGGTAGCCGCGCTGCGCAAACAGCTTCTCAGCCGCCAGCAGAATGTCGGCCTTGCGGTCAGGGCGCAGGGCGTCGGCCGTTTTGCGCGGGCGGATGGGCATGTCCATGGGGTGGTATTGGACAACTGTACAAATAAATTGAACATTCGTACAAACCCTGTGGGAGCAGAGGGATTTATCTTGGGGTAGCTGTCGGCGGCTGGGGGATTCACAAGATTCATTCGGGCTTTGCGATGAAGCCGGTGTTGGCCGGGGATGCTGACCGACGCAGGGCGACGCAGCACTCAGCTGCGTTCGTGTCCCCCGCCCTGCGGGCTCCGCCTTGACCTCACTGCGCTGAATGCCACGCCGCCCTGTGTCAGCCATCATGGTAGGCTGGTATTGACATGCAGTTATTGTGCGCATGCAAAAAGCTGGACCGCATGTCTGTCGCTGCGGGTTGGGTGGGATGTCAGAAAGGGGCCAAGTGCTTTCGTTGGTGCCGCCTTGTCGAGGTGGCCACTTCAGGCCCCAAGCGGGCGGAGTGATGCTCAAACTTGGCGTTCCGTCGCCGACTTTGACACTCGCGATCATCGGCATGCTGTCCACCGTTGAGCGACGATAGCAGTGCAGAGGCAATGGCAAAGATGTGAGTGTTGGCGTTACTCAGCCAGAGTGCCCTTTATGTTTTAAGCTTAGCGAATCTCGACAAACTTGAAAGTTCACCTATGAGGTTCGAGGAAAAATTGGCAGCATTGCGGTCCAGTTCGGAATTCGCAAAAGCGGTCGAGACCTACAGCAATAAGTTCGTTAATGGTGCAGGAATGCAAAAGCCCGGAACCCGTGGCTTTGAGCTTTGGCTTATCTATAGCATTCACACTAAACAGACCGAAAATCCGCCTACATTACGTGAAGCCATCGACCTTGCAAGGGAATATGGATTGAACACAACAAGTGCCGCCAATGCGCTAGGGAAATGGTCAGCTTATTATGGATTTCGCGCACCGCGAAAGGGTGCGTATTCCGTGGGGCCCCGCAGCTACT
>JANNFZ010000461.1:0-4074 GCA_031380375.1 Hyphomicrobiales bacterium | reverse complement strand
AGCGCCCGGTCATAATCAGCTGATTCGCCGCCCGACGGGTCGGCGATGCCCCAATGGGACTGGACGGGAGCACCAACCCATATGGGACAAGTCTCGCCCTTGGCATTGCCGCAAACCGTAATGACATAGTCGAGCGATGGCGCATCGGCCCTGCTGAATTCATCCCAACTTTTGGAGCGCAAGCCTTCGGTCGGATAATTGCTGCGGGCGAGTGCCGCCAAGGCTTCCGGGTTAACCTTGCCTGAGGGGTGGCTTCCGGCACTATGGACGTTGAAGCGGCCGCCACCGCGTTTGCGCAAAATCGCCTCTGCCATAATCGAGCGGCAGGAATTGCCAGTGCAAAGAATAAGGATGTTTTTGGTCATGTCGCGACGCCAGTAGAATTGCCATGTGACAGTCTGATGTCACACTCCTGTGCGTTTGGAAATGCCGTCCGTTGCCGGAGTCCTCAGTAGACGCCGAGCGCCGTGCTGATTTCCTGGTTCAAGTCGGCAATGGGTTTGACACCAAGGTTGGTCGTCAGGTTCGCGTCCGTCAAAAGCAGACGCGCATTGACCGCTGCAACAATGTCAGGAGACAATGGTTTGTTCGCCGCACTTTCCAAGGCATTTGCCACTTCAGCGGCTGTCGGTTGCGTGCCGCCGCTCAACAGATACTGGTTCAGCAAGCCCGCATAAACGACCGAGACCTTGCCAATCGCTGAATCTTCTGAAGCCTTGGCGAGTGCTTTGTCAGAAGCATGGAAAAAGCCATTGAGCTTTCCCAGGGAACTTACATCATTGCCATCGCCGGAATTCTGTTTTTCAGCGTTGGAGTTGCCGCCATTTAATTTCTCATTGCCCCCATTGCCCTGACCGCCCGCATTGCTGTTTCCGGAATTGCCTGCGTTGCCGCTCTTGCCATTGCCGTTCGCATTGGCATTGGCGGAATACGCTGTCCCCATCGAAAGTGACAAGACAACCAGTGTCGTCGCAGAAAAATTCAACGCCTTGCCGACAATGTTCATGTTTGATTCCTTCGTGTAGCCAACCGAGTAAGGGGCAAATGCGGCGTTGTTTAGGCTCCGACGCACATTGCCCCTCAGTTGCGTACCATTCTGAGCAACGGGGTTTTTTGCTCAATGGCTTTCAACCGGGCTTCCTCGGCGGCAATGTAGTCACGGGTCAGGGGTATCAAATGCTGGTTCTTGCTGAACTGGATCTGGAAATTGTTCATGCCGCCGAAGCGGAAGGCACACTCCGAACCCGCCAGGTAGAACTCCCACATGCGGCAGAAGCGCTCGTCATAAATTTCCTTGGCGCGTTGGCGATTGTCGGCAAAGCGCCGGGCCCAGTGCCGCAGGGTCTGGGCATAGTGCAGGCGGAGAATTTCGATGTCGGTGACGTAGAGCCCCTCACGCTCCATGATTGGCAGCACTTCCGAAAGGGCCGGCACATAGCCGCCGGGGAAAACATACTTCTTGATCCATGCACTTGTGGCACCAGGTCCGTCCGAGCGGTTGATGGAATGCAGAAGCGCCACGGAGTCGTCCTTCAACAAGCTTGCACACTTCGCAAAGAACTCGGGAAAATGGCCAACCCCCACATGTTCAAACATGCCCACTGAAACGATCCTGTCGAATCGTTCTTCAAGCAGGCGATAATCCTTGATTTGGAAACGCACCCGCCCGGCCATGCCGCGCTGTTGTGCCCGTTCATTGGAAAGCTTGTACTGTTCCTCGGACAGGGTGACACCCGTTACATCGGCCCCGCAAACTTCAGCCAAATAGAGCCCAAGCCCGCCCCAGCCCGAGCCGATATCAAGTACCTTCATACCGGGCTTGATGCCGAGCTTTGCCGCAATGTGGCGTTTCTTGGCGAGTTGCGCCTCTTCAAGGGACTTCGTCTCATCCTCGAAGTAAGCGCAGGAATATTGCCGGTCCACATCGAGAAACAGATCATAGAGTTTTCCCGACAGGTCATAGTGATGCGCCACATTGGCCTTGGCCTTGCCCACGGGGTTGTGTTGGTACACACGCCGCAAGGCGGCGCGCGCCGTGTTCACCATGGCCTGCACCCAATGGTATTTTGTCACCATCACATTGGCGGTGGCCAGGGCTAGGAAATCATAAATGCTGCCATCGACCATCATCAGCGTGCCATCCATGTAGCATTCACCGAGATTGAGATCAGGATCGACAGCGATCTTGCGCGCCGCCACGGGAGATGTGATTTTAATGTGAACCTGGGACCCCGAGCCATCGCCAAAACGGTGATCCCGTCCAGTCCAGTCGGTCAACCGCAGGTCACCCTTGCGGATTATTTTTTTCAATGCTTTTTCCAGCAACATCAAAGCCTCCCACCACGCAACCCACGTGGAGGCCACTGGCCGGAAAACCCTCAGATGCGCGGCACAGCGCCCCTCAGACAGTGAAATTTAAGCACGGTGATTTGCGGGCTGCAAGACCGTCAAGCGCAATGGGCAGCCATGCGCCAGGTGCCGTCCCCGTAACTTGGTGTATCCAGCAGTTTGCCGCGCTTGCCGTCCGGGCAGGCGTAATACCCGAGTGACGATGTGGCAAGTTGAACCGCATCCTTTTCCTGCTTCGGACCCATGCCGGCGACAGCCATGTTGAATGTGCCCTGTCCAGAAGGGGCAAAATCGAGCTGATAGGTCTTGCCGTTGTAAAAAATAGGTTCGGAGCGCGGCCTGTCGATGACGGCAGCGCCCTGCTTTTCAGCCGTGATGCTGACGCCATCGCCTTGGCAGGCTGAAAGCAACACGGCGCTGAGGATCAAGGCTAATTTTGCTGGTCGGGATTTCATGGGGCAGCCTCTAAACGCTCAGTCTCGACGGGGCAAGCGGAAGCTGGCACAAAGCCCGCATGAAGGATTTTGATACATCTACTCTGCTTTCGTCCCGCGCCTCCGCCGCCGACGAAGGCGCTATCATCCGCATGTCACAGCGCACCCGGGAACTCCGTGCATTGGGCCGTGATGTGGTGGCCCTTACGCTCGGCGAACCGGATTTCGACACACCGGAAAATATCCGCAATGCCGCAAAGCAGGCCCTGGACCAGGGCCATACACATTATGCGCCGGTGGCAGGCATCCCTGAATTGCGCGAAGCCATTGCCGCCAAGCTCATGTCGGAAAATGGCCTCGCCTATCCGGCCTCGGCCATCGTTGTTGCCAATGGCACCAAACAGGCCATCACCAACGCCATTCTTTCCGTGGTGGGGCCGGGTGATGAAGTGGTGATCCTTGCACCCTATTGGGTATCCTACGAGGCGAGCGTAAAACTGGCAGGCGGCACCGCCGTTATTCTGCCGTCTGACGTGCGGGAAGGATACAAGGTTCCGCCCTCGCGCATCGCCGCCGCACTGACATCCAAGAGCAAACTGCTCATCATAAATTCGCCCTGCAACCCAACGGGTGCCGTCTGGTCGCGCCAAGAACTTGAGGCCATTGCTGCCATTGTGCGCAAGCATCCCAGCCTGATGGTGATGGCCGATGAGATCTATGAATACATCCTGTTTGACGGCGAGATGGTCTCATTTGGCACCCTGCCCGGCATGCTCGAGCGCACCATCACACTCAACGGATTTTCCAAGGGCTTTGCCATGACCGGCTGGCGGCTTGGCTATGCGGCAGCACCTGCTCCCATCGCAATTGCCATGGCCCGCATGCAAAGCATCGTCTCGGCAGGCGCCAACGCCTTTGTGCAGCGTGCCGCTGTTGCTGCCTTGCAAGGCACGCGGAACGAGGTGACAAAAATGCGCGAGGCTTATCGCCGCCGCCGCGATCTTGTTCTGTCAGGCTTGCGCGCCATGCCCGGCGTGCGCATCGCCGACATTCCCGGCACCTTCTATGCCTTCCCTGATATCCAGGCTTTCCTCGGCAAAAAGGCGGGCAACCACGTCATCACGTCAAGCGACGAACTCTGCGATTGGCTGCTGGAAGAACAGGGTGTGTCAACGGTGCCGGGGTCCGCCTTTGGCGCACCGAACTCAATCCGGCTGTCATTTGCCACGAGCGAGGCCGAAATTGAAAAGGCCCTGACGCGCATTGCCCAGGGCCTTTCTTCACTACGCTA
>JANNFZ010000439.1:0-4197 GCA_031380375.1 Hyphomicrobiales bacterium | reverse complement strand
GAGGGCGAGCGCGCCATAAGCCTGGACGCAAAAGTCAAAGACCTGTTGATCGTCGGGCTTGGCGACAGTTTTGCCTCCGGCGAAGGCAACCCCGATGTGCCCGTGGTGATGTCGGAAAATTTCCGCCATCGCAACACGCTGCCGCGCCGCGCCCGCAATGACGCAGGCGGCAATGCGCAATGGGTCGATGAATTGTGCCACCGCTCGCTCTATGGCCATCAATTGCGCGTCGCCTTGCAGATCGCCATTGAGAATACGCGGTCGGCGGTCACGTTCCTCGGTTATTCCTGTTCGGGTGCGAGCGTTGCGGAAGGCTTGCTTGGACCGCAGACGCACATGAACTACGTGAGTTCCGGCAATGGCGATGCCACGGCCATCAAGTCGGTCAAGGGAGCATCACGCGACGCGCAGCTTTTTTGGCTGCTTCGCGACATCTGCAAGGAGAAGCCGCAGCGCGACGGCGGTTTCTTTCTTTGTCCCGGAAATCAATTCCGCCGCAATGTCGACCTCGTGCTCCTGTCGGTCGGCGGCAATGACATTGGCTTTTCAGAATTGGTGAGTTGGGCAACTTTGCGGGACAATACGTCCTCAACCATCGCCTGGCTTTTCGGGGCCACGGTGTCACCGAAAAAATTCGCCGCGAACATGAAGGACATATTGCCATCGGTCTATGCGCAACTCGCCAAGGCTTTGGAAATCGCCGTGCCGCTCCGGCTTGTCGACAATGTTTTTGATCCGTCGCGTGTCGTGCTTTCGGCCTATCCCGATATTCTCGAGGATGAGACCGGCAATGTGTGTCCCTCCGGCGAAGAGGGCGACAATGAAGGAAGCTTTGCCGCCAACCAGTCGCTCGATGCCTTTGCCAACTGGCTGGTGGTTACCCCGGAGCGCCTTGCCAAGGCCCATGCGCAGCTCGGTGACTTGCACAAGCGCATGGGCGAACTCGCCGAAGACCATGGCTGGAGCTTTGCCGGCCAGGCCTATGAGGGCAGGGCCTTCCAGGGGCATGGGTTTTGCGCGCGCAATGTGAAGGCCGTCGCTGACCCGGCCGAGCAACTTGCCATTCCGTGCTGGGTGCCGCCCGATGATACATCGTCGACATGCACGGGCTCGTGGTCGGGCGGTGAGCGGCGTTGGCGGCCCTATAATCCCGAAAGCGAGAATTACCCTTACGCGCTGCGCCAGCGTTGGGTGCGCACATTCAATGATGCCTATCTGCTGGTGAACCAGAAAGTGACAACGGCAGCGGGACTGGTTGATGACCGGGCGTCGGATGCGGTGTTTGCCGAAACCACGGGAGCCATGCATCCTTCGGCCGAGGGTCATGCAGCCATGGCCGACGCCATCCTGCTCGACGTTCGAGGCGCGGTGAAGACAATGCTTGGCGCTGAAAATGAATGAAGCTGGCGATGACAGAATCACCGCCAGCTCCCGCCGGGCATCAGAGCGCCCCCGAATGTAGCCCGGCCCAGAACCTGCCTTTTACTCCACAACTATTCCAACAGCCGGTTCTGGGTTCGGCTGTCAAAGCGCTGTGGAGATTTTGGGACAGGTTCTTCGTCAACTTAAGTTGACAAGTGGGATATGCTGCGTCGCAACAATATTGTCAATCTATTTTACATATTTCTGAGGGAAAAAAGCACTTTTCATAACAGATATACGGTTTTATGTGGATTGCATATTGACTGCATGTTGAAATCTGCGAATAAATGTCAACTATGATTGACCAACAAATGCTTCCTCTGCAACCCGACAACTTCCGGATCTTGTTGGACTTTTTGGCGACGGCAATTGATCTGCGCATGCAGCATTTTCGCAAAGGCACTGGTTTTCAGGATACCCGGCCATCGGATGTGCGGGTCTTCGCCTTTGTGGCGCTGGGCGCTGATACCATTTCGGACATTGCAAGGGTTCTCCAGATTTCACGACAGGCCGTGCATCTTTCGGTGCAGCGCCTGATGGATGAGGGCGTCGTTGAACTCCATCCAAATCCGGTCGATCGCCGGGAAAAATCGGTTCGCCTGACAGAGCAAGGCCGTGCTGCATCTGCCGGCAGTGCCGCCCGCTTGAAACAGCTCGATGCCGAAATTTCCGAAGTCATCGGTTCAGTGGGCGTTGAAACACTCCGGAAAACTCTTTCAGTTGTTCTGCTACAGTTGCAGCGGCTGAACGAACGCGATGGTGCCAACGAGCCCTTGGCGTGAACTTCACGCGACCGGCGTAAATTCATCTTCCGGATTTTCAGCCATCACATCGCGGATTGTTTCAAAAGCCCGCCGTGTCACAAAGGTCGGACTGGAATCACCAAAGCAGACACGGATATGATTTCCAGGGACACTGCCGCCAAGATGAAACGCTGATTCCGGCGTTACCCTGACATTGCGGCTTGACAGAAGGGCGGCGAAACGATTGGCGCCCCAGCGTTCCGGCAGTTTCAGCCACGCATAAGGCGAACCCTGCTCGCAGCGCAATGCATGACCCTTGAATGTTTCGAGAAAACCCTCGCGGCGCACCGCCAGTTCATTGCGGTTGCGCGTCAGAATTTCGTCGGCCTTTCCGGTTTCAATCCAATAGCGAGCGATCTCGCCAGTCAGGCCAACGCTGCGCGCCGCCGTCGATCTCATGTGGCTTTTCAGAATGCGGTCATGGCCGTGGGGTGTTGCGATGATGCCAACACGCAAACCCGGTGCCAAGGTCTTGGACAGGCTGGTCACATGATAGGTGCGTTCCGGTGCCAGGCTGTAGAATGTCGGGGCTTGGGTGCGGGCATCGAGCAGCCGGAAAATATCATCCTCGAGGATTGTCACATTGTGTTTGCGGGCAATGGCGACGATGGCGTCACGGCGATGACGCGACATGGTGTGGGTCGTGGGATTCTGGAGTGTCGGAACAATATAGAGAAGCCGGGACTCACCTGTTCGTGCCACTTTTTCAAAAGCATCCGGAAGCAGCCCGTCCTGATCCATGGCAAGTGCCATGGGCAGGACATGGGCATTGCGCAACACATTGCCGAGGAGCGCGTAGTTTGTCTGTTCGGCCATGACCTTTTCGCCGGGTGCTGTCAGGGCACCGACAATCATGGTGACGGCGGCATGGGCACCGGAAGCTATCATCACCTCGCGCGCGTTGGCTTCGATGGCGCTGCGCTTCAACCAGTCCACAGCCATGGCCCGATGTTGGGGAAAACCTTCCGACGGGGCATAGTTCAGAAGATCGAGTTTGCGGGCATCACGCATTACCGCCTTCAGTGCGTCGTCAAACTCGTCTTCTGTCACCACGGGCGGCGGGACAGCGTGACTGAGATCAATGACACCCGATTGCTCTTGCCTCGAAGGCGGCAATGGCTGGCACTGCTGGGACTTCCGGATGTAGCTGCCGCGACCCACTTCGCCGGCAAGGAGACCCCGGACCTCCGCTTCCTTGTAGGCACGGGTGATCGTGCCGAGTGTTACGCCGAGACGCCAGGCGAGATCACGCTGCGGTGGCAACCGCGTGCCCGAAGGCAGGGTGCCACCTTCGACATCATGGGTGATGGCGTCGGCGATGGCCAAGTAGATCGGCTTGCTGCGGTCAAGAACAGGCGTCCAAATTGTCATGGTGACAATGTTCCGATTGATTGGATTTCCTGTTCATTGTATCATGACAATCACAGCAATCAAGGAGAAAAACATCATTTTGCTGTAGATACAATTGATACATTAGGAGATGATCATGCGCGAATATGCCCTTCACGTTGCCCAATCCAGGCTTGCTTATGGCAGCCTCACGGGTCTCGTTCGCTTGGTCAAAAACTGGCAGGCGCGCCGCGATGCCCGCATTCTCCTGCGCATGGACGACCACCAGCTGCGCGACATCGGCCTGACGCGGGCCGATCTGGACCGCCTCATGCGGACCCCGCTGACCGATGACGTGCAGTGGGAAGACGAGCGGCTCAGGTTGATCGAAAGAAAATGACCCCTCTTCCGCCGCGCAGCAAGGTGCTGACCGGCACCTTCTCCCCGTGTGGGACCGTTGCATAATTCGAAACTTGAGGCCGCCAACCCTTCGAGGCCCACTTCGTGGGCACCTCAGGGTGAGGCAACTTTTTGATTGTCCTCACCCTGAGGTGCGACCCCGGACTTGATCCGGGGGAGCCTCGAAGGGTTGGCAGAACGAATCCTGAATTATGCAATGGTCCCACAAGGGGAGAAGGTTGGT